>NZ_JAZQNX010000007.1:0-120353 GCF_045627565.1 Lelliottia sp.
TTCTTGCTGATAAAAGCATTCGCCCCCGCATCGGCGCTGCGTTTGCCATAAAACAGATCGTTCTTGGCGGAGACCACAATAATAATCCGGCTGAACGCCTGCTTGCGGAGTTTCTCCACTACTTCTATACCGCTCATCACCGGAATATCCACATCGACAATCACCAGATCCGGGCTGTGTTCACCGACAAGCTGCAACGCCTGCGCGCCGTCACCGGCTTCCGCGACGACGGTGATCCCTTCATTTTCCAGCAGATTTTTAATAGCCAAACGAGCCAGCGGATGATCGTCAACGATGACAGCATTTAACTTATTGGTTTTACTCATCTTAGATCCTTATTAAAGACATGTTCAGGTTCCCGACTCACCCACCGTCGCGCACAGAACAATGCGCATCCCAATGACAGATGGCGTAATTATAACGTGTTGCGGAAAGATGAACGTGTTTCGGGGTTAATTATAATGCACCGTATTGAAGGAAAATCAGAAGGATTAATTCTACTGTCTGCACATTTTTATTTCCATGAGCATTAAGACTAATAGTATCACGTAATGAAAAAGCGCGTTCAGCTGACATCCTTTCGTTATATAAGGTTTAAAAAATCCTGAAGACGATATTTTATTACTTGCTTTCAAAGGGAAGTAACTCTTCACTCTGACGTATGGACTTCACGTGTAGGATATTCCCTGCAAAAGTTTCCGATGTATCTCCTGTACTTCATCTGCAACGGTGATTAATCTGAATGAATATTCTTAACACCTCCTATTCAGAAATAATGGATGAATTTTCTTATGGAAGAAATTCACGGCATGGTCGCTAATATCGGCAAGGAACGTCCGAGGCGAAAAATAAAAAAACGAATGCTTTGCGTCATTGTTATTATTGTTCCGTTTTTTATTTGCAGTCTCGGGCAGGACTTTTCATTACGTAAAATGCCCAGCTCCAGCGACGCTTACATTACCGGAAATCCGGTCACCCTTTCCTCAGAGACAAACGGACGAGTGGCGGTCGTTATACCAACCAACAACGACCGCGTGCGCAAAGGCGATATTCTCCTGCACATGGAGAGTTCCGGTGAAATACTCCGCTATAAAAAGGCCGAAGAAACGCTGCTGAAAACGGAAAAAGAAAGCCGGGAACGCTACACCGCCGACGGCCAGAATAATGCTCACATCCTGAATGCCCAGATGACCTACCAGCAGGCGCTGATTGACTACAACCGCCGGTTACAGTCAAAATGCCCTGCGGTGATTTCCAAAGACGATCTCCGGCAAGCCCTCAGAAACGTCAACAACAGCAAAGCGGCTCTGGATGCGGCGATCCTGCAATACCGCCGGAATTTACGGGTGTTACGTGAGACGGATATGGCCCGGAAAAAACTGATTTTGCAGGCCAGTGATGCCTTACAGAAAGCCGGTGTGGCGCTGGATCGCACGGCGATTCGCAGCCCGGTCACCGGTTATGTCGTGCAAAGAAACGTGCATTCCGGCTTAACGGTCACCCCCGGACAAACGCTGCTGACTATTGTGCCCGCCGATCAGATGTGGATAAACGCCAAGTTCACCGTCGCACAGCTTTCCGGCGTTATCGTCGGTCAGAAAGCGGCGATTGTGACAGAAATGTACGGCAATAACGTGGTTTTCGAAGGACAGGTCGAAGGATGGGATGACGACACCGACACCGCGATTTCCGCCCTCAACAGCGCCGGAAGGTGGATCACCGACGTACAAAAAATCCCGGTGCGCATTTCCATTAATCCGATGCAAATGAGCCAGTATCCGCTAAGGATTGGAATTTCTTTAAAAGTGAAATTGCTTGATGGGCATGCAGAGAACGTATTAATTACGGTTGTTAGGAAAGGGGTTAATTTACTGCGGGCTTATCGGAAATATGGAGTAGATTTAGGAGTTAAAACGGGAAATGTTAATTTAATAAAATATACTTTAAAGCTACTCACATCAATATAAAATATCGTAATGAGTGCTACGATTGCTTATGCTAGAATCATAATTCTAATCATTCGCTACTTTATTTTTTAACACCCTCGAATTAATCGCCTTCACTTATTTGATTTACTCATTATTAGTTTTGGGCGTAAAAAACGTTTTCTCAAAGTTTGTGATATATTTTACTTATAGATAAAAGTTTCCTCAAAATATTTTTCCGATGCTGAGAGCACTCAAACTGTACACTTCAAAAAATATTTTGGTTCTGTGCTGGTTTGAAGGATACAATGTAAACAACAGCCATCAATATGATAAGTATCATTATTTTTACAACTTCCCACTTTGATAATTTTCCATGACAGGGAATATCAGGCGTTTAAGAATTTTATAAGGAGAGCACATGGACACATTTCTAATTTTAAATCTCGTTTTCTTTAATTTTTAATACAGTCTGCCTTGTTGTATTGAGATTAAGTTTGAAAAACTCACCTTTCTTTGCTGTGACCTCACGTTCTCACAACCTCCCGCATGTCAATGCTATTACTATATAAATAATTCCGCCACCCAGAGTAACTGAATACATGCTATTAGGCACTACGTCAGGTCAGTTTGACTCTTTGCCGAGCATGCGATGCTTTGCTGAACCGAGGCATTTAACCACTTGTATTTTACCCCTAGACTGCCCAATTGCCCACAGACTTATCCACCGCTTTTGTGGATAAGACTACATTTAGCGTTTCACTCTTCACAAAAACTGTAATGGTCATCTAAAACCGGACACAGATTTAGGCACATTGTTGTAATCGGCGTTCATATTCATTCGGCGATATATTGCCCAGCCGGTAATGCCGACGCTTCAGATTAAAAAAACTGTCGATATAATCGATAACGTCCGCAATACCCTGTCTTCGGGTTTCATAGCGACGGTAGTTAACTCTCTCTGCTTTCAGGCTGCGGAAGAACCTCTCCGTAACAGCATTATCCAGGCAGTTACCCTTGCGGTTCATACTGCTCGTCACATCAAGTTCTTGCTGGCAGGACTGGAACTGGGCGCTGGTATACTGAGCACCTTGATCGTTATGAAATACGACTGGACCTGTTGGCCGTCGTTTATTAACCGCCAGTCGTAATGCCCGGATAGTCAGGGCGCTATCCGGTTTGCCCGAAAAGGCCCAACTCACTATTTTTCTTGAACATAAGTCCATCATGATAGCCAGATATTACCAGCCCTGAGCTGTCCGGAGATAGGTGATATCACCTGACCACCAGGTATTTAATGTCTCTGGATTAAACAGTCGATTCAACAGATTAGCAGCCACTACAGCCGGTTTACCACCTCGTGGAGAGTAATGACGTCCTGGGCGCTTCGCAACCAGCATCAGGGTCTTCGTTATCTGACGGACACGGTATCGGTCAACTTTAAAACCCTGCTCACGCAGCTCAATACACATGCGCCGATTGCCATACGTCGCATCCATTTCAGCATGATCATGCTTGGCCGCCGCATGAAGCATCAGAACATCTGCTCTGAGAGCTGGCCGCCTGCGCCGGGCGTAAAATACACTGCGCGTGAGCGACAGGCATCGACATACTTGCTGGATATTTGCCCCGGCCTTCTTCAGCTTCACCGCGACTTTTTGTCGTTGTTCATTTCCATGGCGAAGAAGGCTGAAGCCTTTTTAACAGGTCATTGTCGCTTTGCAACTGACGTACCTACTTTTCAAGTTCCTGTATTCGTCGTTGTTCATACGTAACCGCGGTTGCGATGGGAGTATCTTCCCTGACTTCTCCACGATATTGGCGTAACCAGCGTTGCAATGTTGAATATTCATCGTTTCAGCAACCTGGGTCACCGGATACTTGTGCTGCAGAACCAAATTGACACATTCCTGCTAGAACTCATGGGTAAACGTTTTTCTTCGCATTCTCACCTCGTTAGCATTACTCATTATATCTCTAACAAAGTGTCCGATTTGATTAGATCATTACACTTATAATGTATTGACTCCAGAAGCTCACAAGCCATCAATGCTCACTATATCAACACGGCCTTTTTAGGGAATATGATAATAACGATCATTAATGCCGCGGAACTTTCATACCAGTTTTATGTAACCTACAACTATTGGTGGTCATTTTGGTGGTCTTGACAGCATCGCAATTCAGGTTTAGCCTATTTATTAGCCAGTTACTGGCAAAGGCGATCCCAGTCAGAGGAGCCAAATTAGAAAAGCCCGCTTAAGGAAACTTAAGCGGGCTTTTTGCTTTTCCGAAACACGTTTAGCGCGGTGCTTCCGTACGCCATCTGCGGGTCAGCGGTTTCTCGACTTCCACAATCAGGAACATCACAAAGCCGATGATAAAGGTGATAACCCAGTAGCGGAACGGTAAGGATTCAGTGCCGAACAGCATCTGCATAAACGGCGCATAGATAATCAGCAGTTGCAACACCAGCAGTACCGCCGTCACGATCCAAATTCCTCGGTTCGCCAGCAGCCCTTTGCTCAGCGAAAATCCGTCCGACACGCGGCAGTTAAGCATGTAGAACCATTGCGCGGTCACCAGGGTTTGCAGCAGCACGGTACGGATAAATTCCGGGGAATATCCGCGCGGTTGCAGCCAGGCTTCCAGCACGAAAGCGCTCACGGCGATCATCGAACCGACAAACACCACGCGCCAGATGGCAAACCCATCCATAACGTGCAGTTTGGGGTCGCGCGGCGGCCGGTTCATGATGTTTTTCTCACCCGCTTCGAACGCCAGCCCGAAGGAGAGCGTGGCGGAGGTCGCCATGTTCATCCACAGGATCAGCACTGGCGTCAGCGGAATCAGGTTACCGGCCAGCAGGGCAATAATTATCAACAGCCCCTGCGCAAGGTTGGTGGGCATAATAAAGAGAATGGTTTTTTTCAGGTTATCGTAAACCCGCCGCCCTTCCCTCACTGCGCTGGCGATGGTGGCGAAGTTATCATCGGTCAGCACCATGTCCGCCGCTTCCTTGGTCACCTCCGTCCCTTTGATGCCCATGGCAATCCCGACGTCAGCCTGTTTCAGGGCGGGCGCATCATTCACGCCATCGCCAGTCATCCCGACCACCTCTTTCTTGCTTTGCAGCGCCTGAACCAGGCGGAATTTATCTTCCGGGCTGGTACGGGCAAAAATATCAAATTTCTGCGCAGCGTCGCTCAACTGGTGATCGTCCATCACTTCAAGCTCGCGCCCGGTAATGGCATTATCCGCATTCCCAATCCCCAACATTTTGCCAATGCTCATCGCCGTTTGCGGGTGGTCACCGGTGATCATTTTGACGCGGATGCCCGCCTGCAGACAGTCGCCGATCGCAGTAATGGCCTCAGGGCGCGGTGGGTCCATCATCCCGGCAATCCCAAGCAAAATCACGCCGTGCTGCAAATCGTCATGCGTCAGTTCCGTTTGCTCCAGACTCGCCGGTTTCCAGGCGGCCGCGACCATGCGCAGCCCTTCGCGCGCGTACTCCTCGATTTTCGCTTCCCAGTAAGGTTGGTCGAGCGGCTCAAGGCCCGCCTCAGTCTGCTGGTGCTGACACAGCCTGAACAGGACGTCCGGGGCACCGGTGATCAGAATCAACTCTTCATCCCCAATGCGGTGAAGGGTCGACATATATTTGTATTGTGAATCAAACGGGATCTTGCTGCGCAGCTGCGTCTCTACCGAAGGCAGCGGGACTTTCGCCGCCAGGACTTTTAATGCCCCTTCCGTTGGCCCGCCGGTGATTTTCCAGAAGCCCTGATCATCTTTCATCAGCTGACTATCGTTACACAGGTCAATCGTGTGCAGATAGCGTTCCAGCAACGAGCCGTGTGTGACGGTAACGGGCGTTGGGTCATCGATTGGATGGAAGTTTCCTACCGGTTCGTAGCTGTCGCCTTCCACGCGATAAATAGTGTCCGCTGTGATCACCGCTTTGACCGTCATTTCGTTCATGGTCAGGGTGCCGGTTTTATCCGAGCAGATCACGGTCATCGCGCCCAGCGTTTCTACGGTCGGCAATTTGCGGATAATGGCTTTCTGCCGGGCCATCGTTTGCACGCCAAGCGACAGAATAATCGAAATAATTGCCGGCAGCCCTTCCGGAACCGACGCCACCGCAAGGCTAATGAGCGACAGCATGAGCTCGGAAACAGGCATATCCCTGAACAGGACGCTGAAGACAAATAGCGCGGCCATCATCACCAGAATGATAATGAAAATGGCTTTCCCGAGCTTATCCATCTGAATCAGCAGCGGCGTTCGCTGTTGCTCAATATCCGCCATCATCTGGTTGATATGGCCTAATTCGGTATCCCCCCCCGTGGCAATAACAACGCCCTGACCGCCGCCGGAGCTGACCGTGGTCCCCGAAAACAACAGGTTAGTCCGGTCGCCCAGCGGAAGTTCTCCTTCAAGCCGGTCCGTTATTTTTTCAACGACCGTCGATTCGCCCGTCAGAATCGCCTCTTCCACCCGGAGATTGTGTGCTTCAATAATCCTCAGGTCGGCAGGGATGCGATCGCCTGCGCGGATCACAACGATGTCGCCGGGCACCAGCGCCGTTGTCGGGATGGTTTCATGATTGCCCTGACGCACCACCACGGCCTCGCTGGAGAGCATGTTGCGGATACTTTGCAGCGATTTTTCAGCGTTACTTTCCTGAATGTAGCCAATCAGCGAGTTGATCACCGCCACGCCCAGGATGACCAGCGTATCCACCCAGTGTCCCATCACAGCCGTCAATACCGCCGCCGCAAGTAACACGTAGATCAGCACATCGTTGAAATGGGCTAAAAAACGCAACCACGCAGGTTTGCCCGGCTTTTGCGGCAGTGCGTTTTCGCCATACTGCTGAAGCCTTGCCGTGGACTCTGCACGGCTGATCCCCTCCGCGGTACTGGCTGTAGTTGCCAGCGTTTCTTCTACGGAAAGTCGGTAAAAGGGTTGGTCCGGTTTTTCTGTCTTCATCGATCCGTCCTCACGTCCTGAACTCAAAAGCACTCTTTTCCATTGAAGCCGTTAACGCACGACAAAGACCGGAACGTGCGCGTAACGAACAATATTTGCCGCGTCTGACCCCAGTAAATGCGTCTGAATATTGGGATTGCGTGAACCAATGATGATCATATCCGCCGCGAGATCGTCGGCCAGGAGGGTGACTTCGTCGCGGACATTCCCGCTGCGGACATGAAGATGAATGCGATCCTCGGGGAAATTGATTTTTTTGGCGAATGCCGCGAGTTTTTCTTTCGAATTATTAATCATATAGTCATCCATTTTTCGCGCATCCGAAATAAAACCGCGCGTCAATTCTGGAGAGAACTTTGGAATAACGTGAAGGAGGTGGATATCAGCTGAAGCAGCTTGCGCGAGGAATTGAGCGTGCGCCACGGCTTTGTCAGCCAGCCCAATTTCGTATACATCGACAGGAACCAGAATATTTCTGTACATAGCGAGCATCCTTTTATAACTCATACGAGTAGTCATAAATGACATTACACATAATGAAACGCAGGAAAATTAGCTCTACAACCAAACACTAAACGCTGAAGGGGATGGTATTAACCGTAGCACAGCAGACTGAATAAGATGAAATTACTCATAATCATTTGAATAATATACACTTAATAATATACACCCTGATTTATCCCTTTCATGGTACGCATCAGCGTTACTCCCAACTTTAAGATATGTTTAACCTTTCTTATTTCTGCGACTATGATCATTACCAGACATTACGGCTAAGTAAGCCCTTCACATACACTTCAAATTATCATTATTAACTCGCTTAGATTTAAAGATAAGGGAGAAGAAATGTTTGGATATAGTTTGATTCGCCTGATGTTCTTTATTGTCCTTGCCATCGTCACCAGTTCCGCCGTGGGTCTTTTGACTTATCTGGTGGTTTCCGCGCTCGCAGAATAGAAACGTCATCACTAAATGTTCGGAATAAAGAAATTTTTTATTTATTAGGGGAATACCGTGAATCGTTACATTTCTCTTTTACCTGCCCTTATTTTGCTGACAACGGCCTGCGACCCTAAAACTCAGGAAACGACGCCCCAGCCACGCATGGTTAAAATCGCCGTGGTCACGGCGGCAGGCCAGGCGCAGCAGCGCGTTTTCCCGGCGCGAATTGAGTCTGGCGACGCCACCGACCTCTCATTTAAGCGCGGCGGTCAGATTGAAACGCTCGACATCCGTCAGGGAACCAGCGTCAAGCAGGGCCAGCAGTTGGCAAAGCTCAATACGCGAGAAGCCCAGCAACGAGTCAACGATCGCCAGACTTCCGCCACGCTGGCGCAGCGGCAATTTGATCGCTTCCAGACCCTGGCGGGCCGTCAGGCCATTTCGAAGGCGGAGATGGACGTTCAGCGGGCCACCCGTGATTCCGCCAATGCAGCGCTGAAGATCGCGCAGGAAGAGCTGAATCAGATGACGCTGGTGGCCCCTTTTGGCGGCGTCGCGGCCAGCGTTCACGTCCGTAATCATCAGGTTGTCAGCGCAGGTCAGCCTATTTTGACGCTCACGCGTACCGACTTGCTGGATGTCGTGTTTAGCATTCCAGAAAACCTGTTCAAAACTCTGGATATTCGTAATGCCAACTACCGCCCGGTGGTAAAGATTAACTCGATACCGGATCGCGAATTTAGCGCAGTCTACAAAGAGCATACCGGCAGTAGCGACAGCAATACGCTGACATGGCAGGTGATTTTAACCCTGCCGCGCCCGGACGATTTCCCGGTCGTGGGCGGCGTTAGCGGAACAGTCACCATTAATCTGGCGAATCTCCCGGCGGGCGCGGGGCAAAATGCCCTGGTTGTCCCTGTCGAAGCGGTGTTTAACCCGGATAACAGCCCTCGCAATGAGCCGCACGTCTGGGTTGTGCAAGGCGATGGCGACAAACTACAGCTGGAGGATCGCAAAGTGAGCGTCGGGCAAGTCACCGCCCAGGGCGTGATCGTGACCGACGGCCTCAAGGCGGGAGAGCGCGTGGTGGCGGCAGGTGTCGGGGAATTGCATGCTAAACAGCCCGTTCGCATCTGGACGCGTGAGCGAGGTCTGTAATGGATATCTCCCGCCAGTTTATCGACAATCCCATTCGCGTCTGGCTGACTATTTTACTGCTGGGCGTCGGCGGTGTTTTTGCGCTGCTCAACATCGGTCGTCTTGAAGATCCTGCGTTCACCATCAAAACGGCGGTGGTCATTACCCACTATCCGGGTGCCTCCGCACAGCAAGTTGAAGAAGAGGTCACCCTGCCCCTGGAAAACGCGTTACAGCAGCTACCCTCGCTCGATAACGTGAGTTCGATTTCATCAAATGGGTTATCGCAAATCACCGTCAATATTGCCTCGCGTTATCACTCCAGTGAGCTGCCGCAAATCTGGGATGAGCTGCGTCGTCGCGTTGGTGACGCTTCGCGCCAGTTCCCTCCGGGCGTCGTGACGCCGTTTGTGAATGATGATTTTGGCGATGTGTTTGGTTTCTTTTTTGCCCTTTCCGGCGATGAATTTACCCACGCTGAACTGGCGCGTTACGCCGATCAGTTGCGCCGCGAACTGGTCTTGATCCCCGGCGTCGGCAAAGTCGCCATTGGTGGCGCAATACCGCAGCAGATCAATGTCGATATTTCGCTACCCAAAATGGCCGCGCGCGGGATTACGCTTGCGCAGCTTTCCGCGATCCTAAGCCGCGTAAACGTGGTGTCTAACGCCGGTGAGATTGCCTCCGGCACCGAGTCGATTCGCCTGCATCCGACCGGCGAATTTGAAAATATCGATGAGCTGGGTGATGTGATCATCACCCCGTATGGCGCGGGGGCTACAACACGTCTACGTGATATCGCCACGTTGTCACGCGGGCTGACGGAGTCGCCTTCCAGTATCTACCACGCCAACGGTCAGCAGGCCGTCACCATGGGCGTGTCGTTCATTCCCGGCGTCAATGTGATTGATGTGGGGCGGGCGTTAGAGGCCAAACTGCAGCAAATGTCGGCGGAAAAACCAGCGGGCATTAACATCGATCTGTTTTACGATCAGGCTGCGGAAGTGGGGCATTCGGTCAACGGATTTATCATCAACTTCCTGATGGCGCTGGCGATTGTTATCGGCGTCTTGCTGATTTTTATGGGCATCCGCAGCGGGATTATCATCGCGCTTTCCCTCGCGCTTAACGTGCTAGGCACGCTGCTCATTATGTACCTCTGGGGAATCGAGCTGCAGCGCATTTCCCTCGGGGCGCTGATCATCGCCCTGAGTATGCTGGTCGATAACGCGATTGTGATTGTCGAAGGGGTGCTGATTGCCCGACAGCAGGGTTCAACCCTGATGACCGCCGTGAATTACGTGATTCGCCGCTCGGCGCTGCCGCTGCTGGGCGCCACGGTGATCGCTATACTGGCTTTTGCGCCCATCGGACTTTCTCAGGATTCGACCGGCGAATACTGCAAATCGCTGTTCCAGGTTTTGTTGATTTCGCTGATGTTAAGCTGGTTCTCGGCGCTTACGATTACGCCGGTGATGATCAAATGGTGGCTGTTCAAAGGGCAAAAAACAGCGGAAACGCCTGTTGAAGCCGACCCTTACAACGCGCGGTTTTACCGAATTTATAAGCACATGCTGAATACCCTTCTGGCGCGAAAAACGGTGACGCTGACGTTAATGGTTGCCCTCTTGGTCGCGGCTGTCTGGGGTTTTGGCTCGGTGCGGCAAAACTTTTTCCCCTCATCGAATACGCCTATTTTCTTCGTCGATCTGTGGTTGCCTTACGGAACGGATATCAGCCAGACCGAGAAAATGACCGGCGACATCGAAAAAACGATTAACGGCCATGATGGCGTGGTGACCACGGTGTCGACCATCGGCCAGGGGAGCATGCGCTTTATTCTGACCTACAGCGGCCAACGCCAGTACAGCAACTACGCGCAAATTATGGTGCGCATGGATGACCAGCGGAATATTCCGGCGCTTGCCCGTCGCGTCGATGATGACATTGCTCGCCACTATCCGCAGGTTAATGCCAGCACCAAGCGCGTGATGTTTGGCCCGTCCGGCGATAGCGCCATTGAGGTGCGCATTAAAGGGCCTGATCCAGACAGATTGCGCCTGATCGCCAGTCAGGTTGACGATATTCTGAGTCGCGATCCGGCCACCGACAGCGTGCGAAACGACTGGCAGAACCGCAGCAAAGTGATTCGCCCGCAGTATTCACCCGTATTGGGTCGGGAACTGGGCGTCGATAAGCAAGATATTGATAATGCGCTGGAGATGAATTTCTCCGGGAGTCGGGTGGGCTTATACCGCGAAGGTTCGGATCTGCTGCCCGTCGTCGTCCGTCCACCAGAAAACGAACGCCAGGATGCCAATCATCTGAATAACGTGCTGGTGTGGAGTCAAAATCGTCAGCAGTACATTCCGATGAGCAACGTAGTGAGCGACTTTACGCTGGAGTGGGAAGACCCGCTCATTCTGCGCCGGGACCGTAGCCGGGTGCTGACGGTTCAGACCGACCCGTCGCCGCTCAGCCAGCAAACCTCGGGCGATATTCTGGCGCGGGTTAAACCTCAGATTGATGCTCTGGTGCTGCCGCATGGCTACAGCATCGAATGGGGCGGCGACGCAGAAAGTTCCAGCGAGGCGCAGCAAGGCGTCTTCTCAACGCTGCCGATTGGGTATCTGGTGATGTTTATTATCACCATCCTGATGTTCAGCTCGGTGAAAAACGCTGTCGCCATCTGGCTGACGGTGCCGCTGGCGCTGATCGGTGTCACGCCAGGCTTTTTGCTGACCGGCATTCCGTTCGGTTTTATGGCGCTAATCGGGTTACTGAGCCTCAGCGGAATGCTTATCCGTAACGGCATTGTATTGGTCGAAGAAATTGAACAGCAGAAGCTGCAAAAACCGCAGCACGAGGCGATTGTTTATGCCGCAACGTCTCGTTTGCGCCCTATTCTGCTGACCGCATTTACCACCGTGTTGGGGTTGGCTCCACTCTTGCGTGATGTGTTCTTCCAGAGCATGGCGGTGGTGATTATGTTCGGGCTAGGTTTTGCGACCATCTTGACGCTTCTGGTACTTCCGGTTATTTATGCCTGTTTCCATCGACCGCGAGAGAAAGAAGTACCATGAATTCAACCGGACTGAATATTCTTAAAACGCTGGGATGCATGACGGCGGTGACGTTTTTTACCCTCTATAACACCTGGGATCGTTATGACTACGATTACCACTGGATCCTGGGGTTTCTGACGTTTATCTCGACCATCGCCACTCCGCTGTTTTTTGTGATAGCGGGCTATCTTGACGCACAATCGCGGCACGGTTCCCGCTGGCAAGTCGGTAAAATCCAAAGTATCGTCATCGTCTTTCTGTTCTGGATGACGATTTATTATTTGTGGGAACCTTATCAGCGCGGCTATTTAATCCAGCCGTGGTTTGTCTTTACCTTTATTGTGATTTACACCTTCCACCCGGTTATCGAATGGTTAAGCCAGCGCCGCAGGCTGTTTTGCTGGGTGGTATTTTCCCTGCTGCTGTTTGCCTACGGCTACGATTTGCTGGCGGCGTTATATCCCGAAAAACACCTGTTTTCGCTCGCGCCACAATATCGTTTGTGGACCTGGCTGCTGTTTTACCTGACAGGTCAGCTGTTTTTTGATCCGCTGATTGCCGCCTGGATCAGCAAAGACAGGGTTGTCAAAATAGCGATCGGGGCAATTCCGCTGATTTATCTGTTCACCTGGTTTTACGAGCAGCATTTCTTTTTTGCCCTGTTCAAGGCCGATCGCAACGCGTTTATTCTGACAGGCTCGCAAATCTATTTTCTTATTGTGGCGCTGGTTATCGCCGCCAACGGCGTGCGTTTTCGCCACAACGTTGAGTTTAAAGAGGCCATCTTAGCGACCATCAGCAAGACAATGACCGGGGTGTATATTCTTCACTATTCGGTTTTTCATCTTCTCACCGCGCTAATTCCCGTCACCTCCCTGTCGACAAAATTCATCCTGATGGCGCTGACGTTTATCGCCTCGGTGCTGATCTCGATGGCGGCGCTATCGCATTCATTACTCAAAAAAGTGATTACGATTTAGCGGCCCTCTTTAAAAGCCGTAGCGCAGCCAGGCAAATAATACGTTGCCGTTATTATAGGTGCCCGGGATGTAGGTGAACTGGACGTTCAGGTTCTTATAGCCGGCAGAAAACAGCGGTAAAATAATGGGCAGCGGCACATAGTTAGCAAAGTCTTTGCGTGCCGTGATCCCTGCGGTCACGCCCAATCCCAGACGGAAATCCCGCGCATTATCCAGGTACCAGCCATTTTCCCAGCCATAACCGATGATAGGCTGCCATTCGTTATGTGAGTCCTTAAACATCATGGCGTAAAGCGAACTCCAGTCGCCCTCTTCATCGTAGCGAGAAATGCCAAAACCCCCGCCCGACGGCATTTCGTTGTAATTGTCGGTTTTTTCTTTGTCATACATAAAGCGCGCATGCCAGCTCAAAAAAGGCACATACAGATCGTAGTGTTGCGGTTCGTTCCACGTCTGCGAAACATCGGTGGTCCATTCGTTCCACCAGCGGCTAATACGCTGCTCGCCGTACACTCCTGGCTCAGCGCGCAGTGAAAACGTCATCAACACAGTCAAGAATAAAAAAATGATTCGAAGTTGTCGCATCGTTAATCCCTCAGCAATATCGCACTACGATACTCAATACTGTAAACCATCCTTAGACAACCAATCGAAAACCAACGCGAATTCATTACGATCCCTTATCATTTTTTCGGCGATGTGACGATAAAATCATTTTCTCCTGACGCCTGTCGGGGTAGTCTCATAAGCGTTGCCTATGATCGGTGACGCGAATGTGAGTAATCTTTTCCCATACTAATAATAAAAAAATCGGTACAGACAGGACTTAAAATGGATTCCACCCTCATCTCCGATCGCCCAGGCGAGGAGACACCATCGCTCACCCGCGCCCGTCGCGCGGCTTTTGGTAGTTTCGCCGGAGCCGTCGTCGACTGGTATGATTTTTTGCTCTACGGCATCACTGCCGCACTGGTCTTTAATCGCGAGTTTTTCCCGCAGATCAGTCCCGCCATGGGGACGCTTGCCGCGTTCGCAACCTTTGGCGTGGGGTTCCTGTTCCGGCCGCTCGGCGGCATTATCTTTGGTCATTTTGGTGACAAACTGGGCCGTAAGCGGATGCTGATGCTCACCGTCTGGATGATGGGTATCGCCACCGCGCTGATTGGTATTTTGCCCTCTTTCGCCACGATAGGCTGGTGGGCACCCGTCCTGCTGGTGACGCTGCGTGCCATCCAGGGATTCGCCGTTGGCGGAGAATGGGGCGGCGCGGCGCTGCTGTCCGTTGAAAGCGCGCCAAAACATAAAAAAGCGTTCTACAGTAGCGGCGTACAGGTCGGTTACGGCGTGGGTTTGCTGCTCTCAACCGGGCTGGTGTCATTAATCAGCCAGCTCACCACCGATGAGCAGTTCCTGAGCTGGGGCTGGCGCATTCCGTTCCTGTTTAGCATCGTGCTGGTACTGGGCGCGCTGTGGGTACGTAACGGAATGGAAGAGTCGGCGGAATTCGAGAAACAGCAGCGCGAAACGCCGGTCGCCAAAAAACGTCTGCCGGTGATGGAAGCGCTGTTTCAGCATCCCGGCGCGTTCCTGAAAATCATCGGTCTGCGTCTGTGCGAGCTGTTAACGATGTATATCGTCACCGCGTTCGCGCTGAATTATTCGACGCAAAACCTCGGTTTGCCGCGTGAGCTTTTTCTGAATATTGGCCTGCTGGTCGGGGCCATTAGCTGTCTGACCATTCCGTGCTTTGCGTGGCTTGCCGATCGCTTTGGTCGCCGACGGGTCTACATTACCGGTGCGCTGATCGGAACGCTCAGCGCCTGGCCGTTCTTTATGGCGCTGGAAGCGCAGTCTCTGTTCTGGATTGTGTTTTTCGCCATCATGCTGGCGAATATCGCCCATGACATGGTGGTGTGCGTCCAGCAGCCCATGTTCACCGAGATGTTTGGTGCCCGCTACCGCTACAGTGGCGCGGGCGTCGGCTATCAGGTGGCAAGCGTCGTCGGCGGTGGATTTACACCCTTTATCGCCGCCGCGTTAGTCACCTTCTCGGGCGGTAACTGGCACAGCGTGGCGATTTATCTGTTGGCGGGCTGTTTGATTTCCGCCGCGACGGCGCTGTTCATGAAAGACGCACGCGCCTGATGTCCTGACTTTTTTTTCACATACGTGTGACATACTATCGAGTGACGTCGCACTTATGTGGAACAAGGAGACAGACATGAATAATAAGGGCTCCAGCCTGACGCCGGCTCAGGCACTGGAAAAACTGGAAGCGCTGTATGAACAATCGGTCAGCGCCTTGCGCAGCGCCATTAGCGAGTATCTTGAAAACGGAAAACTGCCTGATGAAAAGGCCCGTTTAGATGGCCTTTTTGTTTATCCCTCCCTTTCTGTGACCTGGGACGGCGGCACCACCACAACGCCTAAAACCCGTGCCTACGCCCGTTTTACCCACTCAGGATGTTACTCCACCACCATTACCCGCCCTGCTCTGTTTCGCCCCTATCTTGAAGAACAGCTGACGCTGCTGTATCAGGACTATGGCGCGCACATTGCCGTTGAACCGTCACTGCACGAAATTCCGTATCCGTACGTGATAGATGGCTCTGCCCTGACGTTGGATCGCTCCATGAGCGCGGGCTTAACCCGCCATTTCCCGACCACCGAGCTGTCGCAGATTGGCGATGAAACCGCTGACGGGATTTACCATCCTGCTGAATTTTCACCGCTGTCGCATTTCGATGCCCGCCGCGTCGACTTCTCGCTGGCACGTCTGCGTCACTACACCGGCACGCCAGCCGAACATTTCCAGCCGTTCGTGCTGTTCACCAACTACACCCGCTACGTGGATGAGTTCGTGCGCTGGGGTTGCAGCCAGATCCTCGATCCCGACAGCCCTTACGTGGCACTCTCCTGCGCGGGAGGGATTTGGATAACCGCCGAAACCGAAACGCCAGAAATGGCCGTCTCCGATCTGGCGTGGAAGAAACACCAGATGCCCGCCTGGCATTTAATTACCGCCGACGGCCAGGGCATTACGCTCATCAACATTGGCGTTGGCCCATCGAATGCCAAAACCATCTGTGACCACCTGGCGGTTCTGCGTCCGGACGTGTGGCTGATGATTGGTCACTGCGGGGGTCTGCGCGAAAGTCAGTTGATTGGCGATTACGTGCTGGCGCACGCTTACCTGCGTGACGATCACGTTCTTGATGCCGTTCTGCCGCCGGATATCCCGATCCCAAGTATCGCCGAAGTGCAGCGCGCGCTGTACGACGCGACCAAAGAAGTCAGCGGTATGCCTGGTGAAGAGGTTAAACAACGCCTGCGTACCGGCACCGTCGTCACCACCGACGACCGCAACTGGGAATTACGCTATTCCGCATCCGCGCTGCGCTTTAACTTAAGCCGCGCGGTGGCGATTGATATGGAAAGCGCCACCATCGCCGCTCAGGGCTATCGATTCCGCGTGCCTTACGGCACCTTGCTGTGCGTTTCCGATAAACCGTTACACGGCGAGATCAAGCTACCCGGACAGGCCAACCGCTTCTACGAAGGGGCGATTTCCGAGCATTTGCAAATTGGTATTCGCGCCATCGATTTACTGCGTGCGGAAGGCGACAAGCTGCATTCACGTAAGCTGCGCACCTTCAACGAGCCGCCGTTCCGCTGATAATAAGGAAAATGATGAACACTACATCACCGCTGTCGGCGCTTCGCCACTGGCTTCATGACAACCAATTCGCGGGCATGATTGTGCCCCGCGCCGATGCGTGGCAAAGCGAATTCTGTGCCTCATCCGATGAAAAACTGGCCTGGCTTACCGGGTTTGATGGCTCCGCCGGGCTGGCGCTGGTGCTGCAAGACCGCGCGCTGCTTTTTGTGGACGGTCGCTATCAGGTCCAGGCCCGCGTTCAGGTCAATCTGGATGATATTGAGATTCACCATCTGCATAACGAACCGCTGCTCGAATGGCTGGCGGAAAATCTCGATGCGGGCACCCGCATCGCGTTTGACCCGATGCTCATGACTCAAACGGAATACCAGCAACTTTGCGCGACGCAGTGTGAATTTGCTCCAATAGCTGTTTCACCTTTCGACACGCTCTGGGCCGACCGCCCTGCTGCGCCGGCCGGTTTGATTCGCGAGATGCCGGAAGAAATCAGCGGGGAAAGCAGCGTGGCGAAACGCCAGCGCATTGCTCAGCTGCTGGCGGCTAAAAATGCCGATTACCTGGCGATCACCCTGCCGGACAACATTGCCTGGCTGCTGAACGTGCGCGGTTCTGATATTCCGACCAGCCCGGTGCCGCTTTCGTTCGCTCTACTGAGCCGCGAAGGCAACGTGGAGTGGTTTGTAGATGGCGAAAAAATTCGCGATCTCCCCGCCTCTGCACTCAAATCAGTGGTGGTTTCTGCCCAGGACGATTTTGTCCGTCGCTGCCAGCAGATTTCCGAAGGCAAGCGAGTCTGGGTGGATGCCGATTCTGCGCCTGTCGCACTGCGTTTTGCCATTGAGCCACAGGGTGAAATTCTCTGGCAAGCGGACCCAATCACGATGATGAAGGCGCAAAAAAACGCGGTTGAGCTGGCAGGCTATCGCGAATGTCATCATTCCGACGGCGCAGCCTGGGTTAATTTCCTCGCCTGGTTGTCCCGTGAGGTTCCCCAGCGCGAAGCCGCGGGTAATCCGCTGACAGAGCTGGAGGCGCAGGCACAACAGCTGGCTTTTCGTGAGCAGCAGCCCTATTTTATCGAACAGAGCTTTGCCACGATTTCGGCGTCTGCCAGCAACGCAGCAATGTGTCATTACCACTCAAGCGAAGCGACCAACAAACCGATCGTCAGCACGCAGTTTTATCTGAATGATTCGGGTGGGCAATATCACAACGGCACCACCGACGCGACGCGAACGCTGGCTTACAGCAAGCTCGATGCGCAGCAGCGCCTGCATTACACCGCCGTGCTAAAAGGCTTTTTGTCGCTGATTACGCTGCAGTTCCCGTCGGGGACGCAGGGGCATCAGTTGGACGCTTTTGCGCGTCGTCCGCTGTGGGAGTTGGGGCTGGATTACGATCATGGGACCGGGCATGGAGTGGGACACCAGCTTTTGATCCACGAAAACCCTCAGCGTATTGCGAAAAAGGTCAATCCGTGGCCGCTGCTGGCTGGCAGCATCATCACCATTGAGCCGGGCTATTATCAGGCGGACAGCCATGGCATTCGCATTGAAAACCAGGTTGAAATTGTGGAAAGCGTGCCCGGTTTCTGCAAATTTGCTTCGCTCACGCTGATCCCGATTGATTTGAGCCAGGTAGAGCTGAATTTGCTGAATGAGCAGGAGAAACAGTGGCTGGACAGTTATCACCAGCAGGTGAGAGACATCCTGTCGCCTCTGGTTGAAAGCGACGCGCGCCCTTGGCTGTTTGAAGCGACGGCACCGATTCGCGTGAACCGATAAGGCATGATGGGGGCGTCAGCCCCCTCTTCTTGCGCATCTGCTTTACGCTGAAAAGCAAAAAGCCTGCTTTAAAAGCAGGCTTTTCTAATTTGGCTCCTCTGACTGGACTCGAACCAGTGACATACGGATTAACAGTCCGCCGTTCTACCGACTGAACTACAGAGGAATCGTGTGAACGGGGCGCATATTATCGACGCGCTCCTTCATTGTCAAAGACTGAATGCACAAAAAAGTTCGTTTGCCGATTTATTCTCCACTTTGTGCATTCGAGAGGCTTTCTGGCAGTTTTTTATGCTCAACTTCAGCCTTTTTACGCGGGTATTTCCACAGCCATCGCCCGCTCACCATGCGCCAGTAGAACAGCACGCCACGAACCGCCCAATCAAGGAACATCCCAAGCCAGACGCCGACAACGCCCATGCCGAGCATAATCCCCAGCGTATAGCCCGCTACCACGCGGCATCCCCACATTCCCAGCATCGAGACCCACATTGCAAAGCGTGCATCGCGCGCGCCTTTTAACCCGGCTGGTAGCACCCAGGAGGCGGCCCAGATCGGCATAAACGCCGCATTCAGCCAGATAAGGATTTTCACCACCTCTTTGACGTCGTCTTCGCGGGTATAAAACGAGGCCAAAAGCCCGGCAAACGGCGCAGTCCCCCACGCAATAAGTGACAGGCCAATCGTAGAGAGCCAGAACACATGGCGCAGCTGACGCTCTGCCTGCGCAATTTGTCCCTTGCCCAAACGCTTACCGGTAATAATCGTGGAAGCAGATCCCAGCGCATTGCCCGGCAGGTTTATCAGCGAGGCAATCGAGAACGCAATGAAGTTACCCGCGATGACGTCAGTCCCCATCCCGGCGACAAACATTTGAGTAAGCAGTTTCCCACCGTTAAACAGCACCGATTCGATACTCGCCGGAACTCCGATCCCCATCACTTCCCAGATTATGGCGAAATTGAACGGGCGGAAATAGCTTTTCAGCGAGATGCGCAGCGCAGGATTAAAGCCCACCATCAGCACCACGATAATCGCGATAGCACCGATGTAACGGGAGATCGTCAGCCCTAAACCGGCCCCAACAAAGCCCAGCCCTTCCCACGAGAAAGCCCCGTAGATAAGAATGCTGCTGATGATAATGTTCAGGATATTCATCCCGCCGTTAATCAGCAGCGGAATCTTGGTATTACCCGCACCGCGCAGCGCACCGCTACCGATCAGCGCGATGGCCGCTGCCGGATAACTCAGCACCGTCATTTCAAGATAAGTGAGCGCCAGACCTTTAACTTCGTTGGTCGCCTCACCGGCGACGATGTCGATAATCTCTTTGCCAAAATAGTGGATCACCGCCGCGAGAATGATGGAAAAAATCGTCATGATCATCAGCGACTGTCGCGCCGCTTCGCGTGCGCGTTTGGGATCGAGCTTGCCCAGGCTAAACGCAACGACGACGGTTGTACCCAGATCAATCGCCGCGAAGAAAGAGATGACGACCATATTGAAGCTGTCGGCCAGACCCACACCTGCCATCGCCTCTTTACCCAGCCAACTCACCAGGAAAGTACTCAATACACCCATCAACAGAACGCAGGTGTTTTCCAGGAAGATAGGCACAGCAAGAGGGGTGATTTCACGCCAGAACAGGACACGGTAACTTTTTCGTTTGGCATACCAGGGCGTGCGCATGACGGCCTGACGTAGAGCGGCAGTGACGTTCAAAATGGACCTTAAAGAGAGAAAGTTGAAACTACATTTCAAATGATGATTGAGAAATGCTAATCCTGCAAAGTATTTTCAACAAAAAACTGTGGGCAAAAGTGACAAACTGTCGACAGATTCACCAGTTAAACATCTGAACGTAAGATCAGGTTTGACAAAACTTTTTTCGCCGCTAAGATAAGCCTCCTAACCGATTCCTCTGTAGTTCAGTCGGTAGAACGGCGGACTGTTAATCCGTATGTCACTGGTTCGAGTCCAGTCAGAGGAGCCAAATTTAAAAAGCCTGCTTTCGAGCGGGCTTTTTGCTTTTTAGCCTCCGGCTACCCCTCAAAAAAAAAGCCCCCCAGCTTTCGCAGAGAGGCGCAGTCTTTCTTAGCAGCAATTATTCGCTTTTCGCTTCGCTGCTTTTGATTTCGCCGATGACTTTCAGCTTTTTAGAGATATCGCGGCGTTCTTTGGACAACTCAGCGTTCTTGATGATGTAGTCGTCAACGCGATCTTCATAATCGGTCTTCATGCTGGCGATGATGCCCTGAATGGCTTCTACGCTCATACCCGGCTTGATGTAGTCGCTCAGGTTATCAAGCAGCAGAACACGTTTCTGGTTGTCACGGATCTTCTTCTCAACGTCCTGAATTTCACGCTGCAGTTTGTTTTTGCGACGGAACAGGCGGACGAATTCCAGAACATCCTGGAACGAAGGCTTGGTAGTTTCCATTTTGATACCCCTGATAATGTGAGATTCGGATTCGTTTAAGCAACCACTGTACCGTTAACCTTACTGACAGCCGCTGCGAATGACAATGAGTATATCGTTTGCCCTATCATAACCTCAAATGCTGCTGAATCGTAGCAGCAGGCGTCACATCCGCAGACGCCTGCTTTTTATTTGCGCAACGCCCGGCAAATGAGATGCGACAGCAACTCTAATTGTCTCGCCATCTCCATGCTCAACCACACATAGCCGTGGATAGGCGTTTCTGACACGTTGTCACCCTGATGCTCACTGATCAACTGCTTGAGCTCCGCAACGATTTCGTTCAATCGTTCGCTGTTAGCAAGAATAGGCTGTGGGTTCCCTTCGTAAAGCGCGTGAGCGATGGTGAGCAGCGTTTGCTGGGTCATCTGCTGAGTCTCTTTCAGCGTGTTTGCATTCAGAAGCACAAAGTGACTGGCACGAGACGCCCAATGCGCGTTTATTTGCAGTTCCAGCATGCATACCAGATTCCGGCTGACGGTCTGAATCGCTTCGAAAATGGCTTTTTGGATATGCGTCTCTTTGCTGGCAGGAACAATAAGCCCACGCATTTTGACGACATCATTGAGGATTTTTTGCAGATGCTTTTCGAGCCGTGGGCGTTCCACCAGATTGGGTGAAAAGCCCGCCTGATAGACACGATTGAGCGCGGTTACGTAGTGGGCCATCTGAATGCGCCAGTGCAGAAATGCGCGTTGAGGCCAAATCCCGGTAAAGAGCATGGCTAACAGCGAGCCGAGAATCACATCACCGCCTCGCCACAGGGCCGTTGCCATGTCTCCTGCCGGGGCACCGACCACGACAGATAGCGTAATGCCAATCAGCAGAGCCTGATACGGTTTTTTCCCCAGCGCCAGCCAGCCGCACAGGAACATCGCACCCGCACACCAGAGCAACATCACGGGCAACGAAATCAGCTCAAGTTTTAATGCAATCAACCCTAAGGCGGAGCCAAAAATCGTACCGCCAATGCGCTCGAAGGCGCGTGGAACCACGTTTCCCCAAAAAGATATGGGCCCCATGATGACCACCAACGTGATCAAAGGCCAGGTTCCCTCGGGGATATCCAGCAGACGCACCAGTAAAAAGGTGAGGATGAATGCCAGCGCGATGCGGCAACCATGCACGACGCGGTAATTCCGATACAATCGGATTTCAAAAGGCGTTAATGATTTGTCGGGACGCACACCCGCTCTCCAGATACACGGCAAATCACAATTGTACTGTGTTTTCTGCCAGACGTATCACGCCCGGCAGAAAAACCTCACAAAGCCCAGGAGTAATCATTGTTATCCGGCTTTATTTTGTACCGGAACAAACATCTCGATATCCCAGTAACCATCGGCATTGCCATCATTCAGATAGCGTTCAAAGCAGGGTTTAGGGGCGATTTGATAGTGATTGTCCTGGAGCAGGCTGTTGAAGAAGCTATGCCATGGGGTGCCGAAATCGTAGTTTTCTACGCGTGCCGTGGCAATCGCATAATCACCCGCAGCCACTTCGGTGAGGATAACGCCTTCGCTGTTTGCCGGGATGACAAAATCGTCGGGAACAGTGACAACCGTATCACAGCGCAGTTTCTCTGCGGGCACTTCATCTGGATTATCATAATAGACCGCCACCCACTCAAGCGGCTGAATATGGTGTCCATCCACCCACATCATGAGTTGCTCAAAACCTTGCTTAACGGTTTGCTCCCACGGCCCAACCATATGAAAACCGGCAATCTTACGCTTCTGTTGCTGCTTGATGC
Organism: Lelliottia sp.; assembly: GCF_045627565.1. NCBI lineage: Bacteria > Pseudomonadati > Pseudomonadota > Gammaproteobacteria > Enterobacterales > Enterobacteriaceae > Lelliottia > Lelliottia sp. Next base: position 22,743 of record NZ_JAZQNX010000007.1, read on the forward strand.
TGTAGTCCATACTGCCTCCGTTTATTACTGTGTATTTATACACTATAAAGCAGATTCTTTATGTCCAGCAAATATGACGTGTTGATTATGCGAGCAGACTCGCACGACTGCCAGTCTGCTCATAACCGTCTTAACAGTCCGTCAGGCTTTATGGTGCAGATAATCACTCAGGCGTGAGAACATCCCGCCCTTGCCGACGTTTTCCAGCGTGACTAATGGCCAGTGCGCCACAATTTTATCGCGATCGTAAAGCTCAATTTCCCCTACCCGCTGGTGCGCCGCGATAGGGGCCTCCAGATCTTTTTTATCAAGTACATATTTGGCCTTAATATTGGCAACTTCCGCTTTTGGCAACGCCAGCCAGAAATCCTGATCCGTACCAAGCGAGATGTGTTCTTTATCGCCGTACCAGATGCGCTCGGTGCCCACTTTTTTGCCGTTATGCAAGATTTGCACGGTATCGAAGTTTTGCTGACCCCAATGCAGCAGTTTGCGCGCCTGATCCTCACGCCCTTTCGGACTCTCGCCGCCCATGATCACCGCAATCAACCGGCGTTGACCATCGACTGCCGAGGCAATCAGGTTAAAACCAGCGCCAGATGTGTGCCCGGTTTTAAGTCCGTCGACCTTCAGGGTTTTATCCCATAGCAGCCCATTGCGGTTTTGCTGCGTGACACCATTCCAGGTCAGGCTCTTTTCACTGTACATATGATAAAAATCTGGCTCGCCGTGAATAATCGCGCGTGAAAGCACCGCCAGATCATAGGCTGAACTGTGTTGCCCCGGCGCATCCAGACCATGAACCGTTTCAAAATGGGTATCGCGCAGACCCAGTTTTTGCACATACTCGTTCATCATATTGACGAATTGCGGCTGCCCACCAGCCACATAATCCGCCAGCGCCACGCAGGCGTCATTACCAGAATCAACGATTAAACCCCGGCTCAAATCGCGAACTGAAACGCGCTCACCCGCTTTCAGGAACATCAGCGAGGACCCATCAAACACAGGATTGCCCTTCGCCCACGCATCGCGTCCAACGGTGACCATATCGTCAGGGGTAATGCGATGGCTATCGATAGCACGATCGACAACATAGCCTGTCATTAACTTGGTGAGGCTGGCCGGATTGCGCTGTTGATGTTCGTTGCCCGCCGTTAAAATTTGACCAGTGGTATAGTCCATCAGCACCCAGGAACCAGCCTGTATAGCAGGCGGTTGCGGCGAGAAATCCAACGGTTCGGCCGCCAGAGCAGAAGTAACACTCGAAGCGAGTAAAGAAAGAGCAATAAACAGACGGCGTTTCAACGATATATCCTCAGTCATTAAAAATCGTTGCCCTTTTTACGGAAAATCTCATGCCGTTACCTGTTTAAATTGCAAAAAAATGTGACGGACCGCAATGTTCCTCCTGGAAGCCTGCTCGCAAATCTTCGAGATAAACATGCTTTTTGTTCGGTCTGATGACCCTGATGGTTTACCATAGCGAAGCAACTTTTTAACAGGATGGTATTACTGGTGTCTGATTCCGCCGCGCTTCCCACGTTTCTCTTCCACGATTACGAAACCTTTGGTACCAGCCCCTCGCTGGACCGGCCATCGCAGTTTGCGGCGATCCGCACTGACGCTAATTTCACGATCATTGGCGAGCCGGAGGTTTTTTACTGTAAACCTGCCGATGATTACCTGCCGCAGCCTGGTGCTGTGATGGTCACGGGTATTACCCCGCAGGAAGCGCGTGAGAAAGGCGTAAACGAAGCGGAATTTGCCCGTCGCATTCACGCACTTTTTACCGTGCCGAATACCTGCGTAGTGGGCTATAACAATATTCGCTTCGATGATGAAGTGACGCGCAACGTCCTGTACCGCAATTTCTACGATCCCTATGCCTGGAGCTGGCAAAACCGTAATTCACGCTGGGATTTACTGGACGTGATGCGCGCGTGCTATGCGCTGCGCCCGGAAGGAATCAACTGGCCAGAAAATGAAGACGGGCTGCCAAGCTTCCGTCTGGAACATTTGACCCGCGCCAACGGCATTGAACACAGCAATGCGCACGACGCCATGGCGGACGTTTACGCCACCATCGAGATGGCAAAGCGCGTCAAAACAGCGCAACCCAAACTGTTTGAGTATCTGCTGAGCCATCGCAATAAACAGAAACTGATGACACTGATTGACGTCCCGCAGATGAAACCGCTGGTGCATATTTCTGGTATGTTCGGCGCCTGGCGTGGAAATACCAGTTGGGTCGCTCCTCTGGCTTGGCATCCTGATAACCGCAACGCGGTGATTATGGTCGATCTCGCGGGAGACATCACGCCGCTGCTTGAGCTGGACAGCGATGCGCTACGCGCGCGTTTATACACGCCAAAAAGTGAATTGGGCAAGGACGCGGCGGTGCCGGTTAAGCTGGTGCACATCAATAAATGTCCCGTGCTGGCGCAGGCAAATACGTTGCGCCCGGAAGATGCAGAGCGGCTGGGAATTAACCGTCAGCAGTGTCTGGATAATCTCAAAGTCCTGCGCGATAACCCGCAGGTTCGCGATAAAGTGGTGGCGATTTTTGCCGAAGCCGAACCGTTTGTCCCGTCAGATAATGTTGATGCACAACTCTACAACGGCTTTTTCAGCGATGCTGATAGAGCCGCAATGAATATCGTTCTGCAAACCGATCCGCGCAACTTACCTGCTCTGGATATCACGTTTGCGGATAAGCGTATTGAGAAGCTGATGTTTAACTATCGGGCGCGTAACTTCCCCGGCACGCTGGACGAAAGCGAGCAGGAACGCTGGTTACAGCATCGCCGCAACGTCTTTACGCCTGAGTATTTACAACGTTATGCGCAAGAACTGGAAATGCTGTTTACGCAGTATGAAGGTGATGCGGAAAAACAGAATCTGTTGAAAGCGCTGTACCAATATGCGCAAGAAATCGTTTAAACCTGTCCTTCCTTTGGAGGGGCATTTATAGACTGAGCCGAATTAGAGGCATAAAAAAACCGGAGACATTGTCCCCGGTTTTTTTATCAACAGACGCTAATTACTGTGCGATATCTTCGTACTGTGGAACCGGGTTGCGGAAGCTTTTGGTCACGCAAGCCAGGTAAACCAGACCGATACCACCCCAGATCAGACCCAGAATCATTGAGCTTTCTTCAAGGTTGATCCACAGCGCGCCAACGGTCATTGCGCCACACAGCGGCAGGACCAGGTAGTTGAAATGGTCTTTCAGCGTTTTGTTGCGCTTCTCACGGATCCAGAACTGCGAGATCACGGAGAGGTTAACAAAGGTGAACGCCACCAGCGCACCAAAGTTAATCAGCGCCGTTGCTGTGACCAGGTCAAATTTAATCGCCAGCAGTGCGATAGCACCAACCAGCAGCACGTTCCATGCTGGGGTGCGCCATTTTGGATGAATATAACCAAAGAAGCGCGTTGGGAACACACCGTCGCGACCCATCACGTACATCAGACGCGATACGCCTGCGTGGGCAGCCATACCGGATGCCAACACGGTGACGCTTGAGAAGATCAGCACACCCCACTGGAAGGTTTTACCGGCAACGTAGAGCATAATTTCTGGCTGTGATGCATCCGGATCTTTAAAGCGAGAGATATCCGGGAAATACAGCTGCAGGAAGTAAGACGCACCAATGAAGACCATGCCACCCAAAAGCGCCGTCAGGAGGATTGCACGAGGGATCACGCGCTCAGCGTCTTTGGTCTCTTCAGACAGAGAAGAGATACCGTCAAAGCCCAGGAACGAGAAGCACAGAATGGTTGCACCGGTAATCATCGGCACAACATGTGCGCCTTCAGACCAAAACGGACGGGTGCTGGTCAGCGTACCGGCACCTTCACCGTGCGCGACACCGTAGACAATCAGACCGACGATAACCGCCACGATACCCATCTGCAGGATAACGATCAGCGTATTGAAGTTGGCGACGGTCTTAATGCTGCGCAGGTTCGAGATGGTCATAAAGGCCACCAGCGCAACCACGAAGAGCCACGATGGGACGGAAGGCACCAGCGCTTCGAAGTAAATTTTTGCCAGCAGAATGTTGATCATCGGCATGAACAGATAGTCCAGCAGAGATGACCAGCCCACCATAAAGCCAACAGCCGGGCTAATGGATTTCTGAGCATAGGTGTATGCAGAGCCAGCGGACGGGAAACGGCGAACCAGTTTACCGTAGCTCAACGCCGTAAAGAGAATAGCGACCAGCGCAAAGGCATATGCCGTTGCGACGTGACCGTCTGTGAGGCCTGAAACGATACCAAACGTATCGAACAGCGTCATCGGCTGCATATAGGCAAGGCCCATCATTACAACCGGAATCAACGTAAGTGTCTTACGTAATTCCACGCGAGAGGTTTGTGGAGTAGCGTTAAGCGACATGGTTATTCCCCATTACGGTGAGAGCCAGCGCGTAAGCAAATGATTGCCCCATTTTCTGAATTCCTCAGCGACAACAACTGTCGGTTTTTGTAAGTATCTATCCGGTACGAAGCCCGGCCTCTTGGTTTTAAATGGCGTTTGATACATGCAAAAAAAAATAACCGACGCCTTTTATATCGTCGATTATTCTAATTTTTTGCAGCGGCGCATTTTGCCCCATCTTTGGGATAAAAGGCAATAGATTCATATACCGATCAGGCTTTTCTTTTTACTAACCACTTGATATACCGCCATCGGGCGAAGTGTAAACGGCAGCGATAGCACTATTTGCTAAAATCTCATCCCGCCACCACGCGCTGGCGAGTCCTGCGGTTTGCTCATTCCAGCCAACCCACACCGATTCACTGTGGTTTTGTGCCATCACTTGTTTCTCAACCAGCGCACCCGTTTCAATAAACCGCTGCGCCAGATAACGCGGCAGATAACCACAACCCAGACCGCTAATTTGCAGTTCCAGTTTGGTTTTAAAATCAAATACGGTGATTGCCTCCTGATCTTCAAGCAGTTGCGAAGAAACGGCGCATTCGGGCAACGAACTGTCCCCGACAACAATCGCCCGACAGCCTTTAATCACGCGACGTGAGATGGGCTCAGGCTCCTGGGCAAGCGGATGATGCGGCGCCACGACGAAAACTTGTTCAAGCACGCCCAAACGCGCAAAACCAAATTCGCTCGACTGCGGCGGCTCATGCAGCGCGCCGACGATAATATCCGCCCGCCCCTGGGTTAACGCTTCCCAGGAACCGCCCAGCACGCCGTTGATAAATTTAAGTCGGGTGACGCTATGGCGTTGATAAAAAGCTTCAATCAACGGCGTGAGTAGCGAGAAGGGAAACGTGTCATCAACGCCAATCACCAGCTCATTTTCCCAGCCCTGATGTAGCTTCACAGCCTGTTTTTCCAGCTCGCGTACGGTGTGAAGAACTTCGCGGCCTTTCTCAAGCAACATTTGTCCGGTACGGGTGAAGCGGGCGCGGTGGCCCGTGCGATCGAGCAGTTGAATATTGAGATCGCTTTCGAGTTTATGGACGGTATAACTGAGGGCCGAGGGCGTTTTGAAGAGCTTTGCCGACGCGGCGGCAAAGCTTCCCTCTTTTTCCAGCGCATCGAGGATAATCAGAACATCCAGCAGCGGTTTCATGTTCGCCCCCTTGCGGTGTGCGAGCGTATCCGCTGGCGGCGTTATTCCATTGGCATCACCAGCGGATCGGGATATTGATATTCAAATCCCAGTTCACGACAAATACGATTGCCATCAATCAATTTGCCTTGCCCTTCCCCAGATGCGTCGCGAAATTGCGGCGGCTCAAGCCCAAGCTGACGGGCCATCACGGGATAAAACGTACTTCGCGCCGGATGAGATGGCGCACATATATTATAGATGTGTCCGCCTTTCGGGGCCTGTAAAAGCAGGGTAATTGCGCCGATAACGTCCTCAAGATGGACGAGATTGACGCCATGCTGGCCATTCGGTGCCGTTTTACCGGCAAAAAAGCGTCCTGGATGACGCTCCGGTCCCACAAGACCGGCGAGACGCAAAATGTCCACCTGCGTACCGGGTAAATTATGCAGCCAGTCTTCCAGCTCTTTCAGCACACGACCGCTAGCCGTGACCGGTTGACGTTCGGTATTTTCTTTGACGGTACCTTCGACATCACCATAAACCGACGTCGAGCTGGTGAAAATAATGCGCGGTACATGATGCGCCAGCGCACTGTCGACAATTTCCTGCATAGCCCGAAGGTAGAATCCTTCCCCATCCCCGCTGCGACGAGCCGGAAGCGTAATCACCAACGCATCGACATTCATTAGCGTATTCAGATCGTCGGCGTCACAGACCAGTTCTGGTTCAAGCCGAAGCTCCACGCTGTCGATTCCCGACATCCGAGCCGCTTCGACCCCGTCCAGCGTCGTTTTACTGCCGGTCACTTGCCAGCCTCTTGCTGTTAACGACATCGCTAACGGCATGCCCAGCCATCCTAAACCGACAATGGCGATCTTTTTCATACGTTCTCTCCTCGCTTTCACGCGTCTGACTTAAGGCTACGCCAGCGCTGCAGAACTGACAATTCATAGCATCAATATGAAATGAATTAATGATTAAAAAAAGCCCTTGCGTTGAACAGTGAATGTGGTTTACGTTAAATGACATCAGATGCATAAGCATTCATAGAGAATTTATATGACACGCGTTCCATTTAAAAACCACCATCATCACCATCATCCTGACTAGTCTTTCAGGCGATGTGTGCTGGAAGACATTCAGATCTTCCAGTGGTGCGAGAACGCAAGAGAAAGCCCCCGGAAGATCATCTTCCGGGGGCTTTTTTTTGGACCGTATTCAGACAGATTAAAACAAGATAACGAGGACAACAGAATGTTAGACAACACACGTTTACGCATAGCTATTCAAAAATCAGGCCGTCTAAGCGACGATTCACGCGAATTACTGGCGCGCTGCGGGATTAAAATCAACCTGCACACCCAGCGTCTCATCGCTCTGGCTGAAAATATGCCGATTGATATCCTGCGCGTACGTGATGACGACATCCCGGGCCTGGTAATGGACGGTGTGGTTGACCTCGGTATTATCGGCGAAAACGTGCTGGAAGAAGAGTTACTGACCCGTCGCGCACAGGGTGAAGACCCGCGTTATTTCACTCTGCGTCGTCTGGATTTCGGCGGGTGCCGCCTGTCGCTGGCAATGGCAGTTGATGAAGCGTGGGACGGCCCTGCTGCGCTGAACGGCAAGCGTATCGCCACCTCGTACCCTCACCTGCTAAAACGTTATCTCGATCAGAAGGGCGTGCAGTTTAAATCCTGTCTGTTGAACGGTTCTGTTGAAGTCGCTCCGCGTGCGGGCCTGGCCGACGCCATTTGCGATTTAGTGTCTACTGGCGCAACGCTTGAAGCGAACGGCCTGCGTGAAGTGGAAGTGATTTATCGCTCCAAAGCCTGCCTGATTCAGCGCGATGGCGAGATGCCGGAAGCGAAGCAACAGCTGATTGACCGTCTGCTGACCCGTATTCAGGGCGTGATTCAGGCACGCGAATCCAAATACATCATGATGCATGCACCGACCGAGCGCCTGGATGAAGTGATTGCCCTGCTGCCGGGTGCGGAACGCCCAACCATTCTGCCCCTGGCAGGCGATCAACAACGAGTAGCGATGCACATGGTGAGCAGCGAAACCCTGTTCTGGGAAACCATGGAAAAACTGAAAGCGCTGGGGGCAAGCTCCATTCTGGTGCTGCCAATTGAGAAGATGATGGAGTGACCGCCATGAGCTTTAACACAATCATCGACTGGAACAGCTGTAATGACCAGCAGCAGCGCGATCTGCTGATGCGCCCGGCCATTTCTGCCTCAGAAAGTATTACCCGCACCGTCGCAGAGATTCTGGATAACGTTAAAGCCCGCGGCGACGACGCGCTGCGCGAATACAGCGCAAAATTTGATAAAACCGAGGTCGGTGCGCTTAAGGTCACCGAACAGGAAATCGCCGCGGCATGCGAACGTCTGGGCGAGGAGATCAAGCGGGCCATGGCGGTAGCCGTGAAAAATATCGACACCTTCCACACCGCGCAAAAACTGCAGACCGTCGATATCGAAACGCTGCCCGGCGTGCGTTGCCAGCAGGTCACGCGCCCGATTGCCTCCGTTGGGCTGTATATCCCTGGCGGCTCAGCGCCGCTGTTCTCAACCGTGCTGATGCTGGCCACGCCCGCGCGCATCGCGGGTTGTCAAAAAGTGGTGCTCTGCTCGCCGCCGCCGATTGCCGATGAGATTCTTTATGCGGCCAAGCTGTGCGGCGTGAAAGACGTGTTTAAAGTCGGTGGCGCGCAGGCCATCTCCGCACTGGCGTTTGGTACGGAGTCAGTGCCAAAAGTCGATAAGATTTTTGGACCGGGTAACGCGTTCGTGACTGAAGCCAAACGCCAGGTCAGCCAGCGTTTAGACGGTGCAGCTATCGATATGCCAGCCGGTCCGTCGGAAGTGTTAGTGATTGCCGACAGTGGCGCAACGCCGGATTTCGTCGCCTCTGACCTGCTGTCACAGGCCGAACACGGCCCCGATTCACAGGTGATTTTACTGACGCCGGATGCCTCAATCGCCGAGCGCGTCGGCAAGGCCGTTGAGCGCCAGCTTGCTGACCTGCCGCGTGCCGAAACGGCGCGTCAGGCATTGTTGGCCAGCCGTTTGATCGTGGCGCAAGATCTGGAGCAATGTATTGCCATTTCAAATCAGTACGGTCCGGAACACCTGATTATTCAGACCCGCAGCGCTCGCCAGCTGGTAGACAGCATCACCAGCGCCGGTTCTGTGTTTCTCGGCGACTGGTCACCTGAGTCCGCAGGGGATTACGCCTCGGGCACTAACCACGTGCTGCCCACGTATGGCTACACATCAACCTGTTCAAGCCTTGGGCTGGCTGATTTCCAGAGGCGCATGACCGTGCAAGAACTGTCCCGAGAAGGGTTTGCTGCGCTTGCCTCCACCATTGAAACGCTGGCGGCAGCTGAACGTCTCACCGCCCACAAAAACGCCGTGACGCTGCGTATTGCAGCCCTGAAGGAGCAAGCATGAGCATTGAAGAATTAGCCCGTGACAACGTTCGCAGACTGACGCCTTATCAATCTGCTCGCCGCCTGGGCGGTAACGGCGATGTGTGGCTCAACGCCAATGAATTCCCAACGGCGGTGACGTTCGACCTTTCACAGCAGACGCTGAACCGTTATCCGGAGTGCCAGCCAAAAGCGGTTATCGAAAATTATGCCCAGTACGCTGGCGTCAAACCTGAGCAAGTGCTGGTGAGTCGCGGTGCTGACGAAGGGATTGAACTGCTGATCCGCGCATTCTGCGAGCCGGGCAAGGACGCGGTGCTGTACTGCCAGCCGACTTACGGCATGTACAGCGTCAGCGCTGAAACCTTTGGCGTAGAGTGCCGAAATGTTCTGTCACTCGACGACTGGCAGCTTGATTTGCCTGCGATTGCTGACAATCTCGACGGCGTAAAGGTCGTTTTTGTTTGCAGTCCCAATAACCCAACCGGACAACTTATCAATCCGCAGGATGTCCGTACCCTGCTGGAAATGACGCGTGGCAAAGCGTTAGTTGTTGCCGATGAAGCCTATATCGAATTTTGCCCGCAGGCTACGTTGACCGGCTGGCTGGAAGAGTATCCGCATCTTGTGGTGTTGCGCACCCTGTCGAAAGCCTTCGCGCTGGCGGGTTTGCGCTGCGGCTTTACGCTTGCCAATAAAGACGTTATCGATCTGCTGATGAAGGTTATCGCGCCGTATCCTCTTTCTACGCCGGTTGCGGATATCGCCGCGCAGGCACTGGCTCCTCAGGGCATTAATGCCATGCGCGAACGCGTGGCGCAAATCCTCGTTGAGCGTCAATATCTGGTGAACGCCCTGAAAGATATCGCCTGCGTTGAGCAAGTATTCGACTCTGAAACCAATTACATCCTGGCGCGTTTTACCGCATCCAGCGCTGTATTTAAATCTTTGTGGGATCAGGGCATTATCTTACGAGACCAAAACAAACAACCTTCCCTGAGCGGCTGTTTACGCATCACCGTGGGCACGCGGGAAGAGAGCCAGCGCGTTATTGACGCCCTGAAAGCGGAGCAAGCATGAGCCAGAAGACCCTCTTTATCGATCGTGACGGCACGATCATTTCCGAGCCGCCAAGTGATTATCAGGTCGATCGTTTCGACAAACTGGCTTTTGAAGCGGATGTTATCCCGGTTCTGCTTACGTTGCAGAAAGCCGGATTTAAGCTGGTGATGATCACCAATCAGGACGGATTAGGCACTGACAGTTTCCCGCAGGCGGATTTCGATGGGCCGCATAACCTGATGATGCAGATCCTCTCCTCTCAGGGTGTGACGTTTGATGAGGTGCTGATTTGCCCGCACCTGCCAGCGGAGAATTGCGATTGTCGCAAACCTAAAGTGAAGTTGGTTGAACGCTATCTGGCTGAAGATGCGCTGGACCATGCGAACAGCTACGTGATTGGCGACCGCGCAACGGACATTGAGCTGGCCGATAATATGGGCATTCAAGGACTTCGCTTTAACCGCTCAGAACTGAACTGGGCGATGATTGGCGAAAAGCTGACGAAACGCGATCGTTATTCGCACGTCGAGCGCAACACCAAAGAGACGCAAATCGACGTTAAGGTCTGGCTGGATCGCGAAGGCGGCAGCAAGATTCATACGGGTGTTGGGTTCTTTGACCATATGCTGGATCAAATTTGCACGCACGGTGGTTTTCGTATGGAGATCAACGTGAAAGGCGATCTGTACATTGACGATCACCACACCGTTGAAGATACCGGCCTGGCACTGGGCGAAGCGTTGAAACTGGCGCTGGGTGATAAGCGCGGCATCAACCGTTTCGGCTTTGTCCTGCCGATGGATGAGTGCCTGGCACGCTGTGCGCTGGACATTTCCGGTCGCCCGCACCTGGAATATAAAGCTGATTTTACCTATCAGCGCGTGGGCGATTTGAGCACTGAAATGGTTGAACACTTCTTCCGCTCGCTCTCCTACACCATGGGCGTGACGTTGCACCTAAAAACAAAAGGTAAGAACGATCACCACCGTGTCGAAAGCCTGTTCAAAGTCTTTGGCCGCACGCTGCGGCAGGCCATTCGTGTCGACGGCGATACGCTGCCTTCTTCTAAAGGAGTGCTGTGATGAACGTGGTGATTCTGGATACGGGCTGCGCCAATCTGAATTCCGTGACATCAGCCATTGCGCGTCACGGCTATGAGCCGGTGGTCAGCCGCGATCCTGACGTGGTGTTGCGTGCGGACAAACTTTTCCTGCCCGGCGTGGGAACCGCGCAGGCAGCGATGGATCAGATCCACGAACGAGAATTAGTGGACCTGATCAAAGCCTGCACCCAACCCGTGCTGGGCATCTGCCTGGGCATGCAGCTTCTTGGCCGCCGCAGTGAAGAGAGCCATGGCGTGGACATGCTGGGTATCATCGAAGAAGACGTGCCTAAAATGACCGACTTTGGCCTTCCGCTCCCGCATATGGGCTGGAACCGCGTCTATCCGAAAGCAGGTGACCGTTTGTTCCGTGGCATCGAAGATGGCGCGTATTTCTATTTCGTCCATAGCTACGCGATGCCGGTGAACACCTGGACCATCGCGCAATGCCATTATGGCGAGCCATTTACCGCCGCTGTGAACAAAGATAATTTCTTTGGCGTGCAGTTCCATCCGGAACGTTCCGGCGCCGCAGGTGCGCAGTTGCTCAAAAATTTCCTGGAGATGTGATGATTATTCCCGCACTGGATTTAATTGACGGCACGGTTGTTCGCCTCCATCAGGGGGATTACGGCCAGCAGCGCGATTACGGAAACGATCCGCTACCACGCTTGCAGGATTATGCGGCGCAGGGCGTAGAAGTCTTACATCTGGTGGATCTGACCGGCGCAAAAGACCCGGCTAAACGCCAGATTACATTACTGAAGTCGCTCGTTTCAGGCGTTGACGTTCCCGTGCAGGTTGGCGGAGGAGTGCGCACTGAAGAGGATGTTGCAGCTTTGCTTGAGGCCGGTGTCGCACGCGTGGTCGTGGGTTCTACGGCGGTACAAGACCCTGAAATGGTCAAAGGCTGGTTCCGTCGCTTTGGCGCGGATGCGCTGGTATTAGCGCTCGACGTGCGTATCGATGACCAGGGTAACAAGCAAGTTGCGGTCAGCGGCTGGCAGGAAAATTCCGGCATGACGCTGGAAGAGCTGGTTGAAATCTACCTGCCGGTTGGGCTGAAGCATGTACTGTGCACGGACATTTCCCGCGACGGCACACTGGCCGGATCGAATGTTTCGTTGTACGAGGAAGTCTGCGCGCGTTACCCGCAGGTGGCTTTCCAGTCATCTGGTGGAATCGGCGATTTGGCCGATATCGCTGCATTGCGTGGAACAGGCGTACGCGGGGTTATTGTTGGGCGTGCCTTACTGGAAGAAAAATTTACTGTGACGGAGGCAATTCAATGCTGGCAAAACGGATAATCCCCTGCCTTGACGTGCGCGACGGTCAGGTAGTGAAAGGCGTACAGTTTCGCAATCACGAAATTATTGGCGATATCGTGCCGCTGGCAAAACGTTATGCCGAAGAAGGGGCAGATGAGCTGGTGTTTTACGATATCACCGCATCAAGCGATGGCCGGGTGGTTGATAAAAGCTGGGTTACGCGCGTTGCTGAAGTGATTGATATCCCCTTCTGCGTCGCTGGCGGAATCAAGTCTGTGGAAGACGCCGCAAAAATCCTCTCGTTTGGGGCTGATAAGATTTCCATCAACTCCCCTGCTCTGGCGGACCCGGAACTGATTACGCGTCTTGCTGATCGTTTCGGCGTGCAGTGCATCGTCGTTGGGATTGATACCTGGTTTGACGACGCGACCGGTAAGTACCACGTCAATCAGTACACGGGCGATGAAAGTCGTACGCGCGTGACGCAGTGGGAAACCCTGGATTGGGTGCAGGAAGTACAAAAACGCGGTGCAGGCGAAATCGTCCTGAATATGATGAACCAGGATGGCGTGCGTAACGGCTACGATCTGGAGCAGCTCAAGAAAGTGCGTGCCGTGTGCCGCGTGCCGATGATTGCCTCCGGCGGCGCGGGAACCATGGAACATTTCCTCGAAGCCTTCCGTGATGCGGATGTTGACGGCGCGTTAGCCGCATCCGTGTTCCACAAACAGATTATCAATATTGGTGAGTTAAAAACGTACCTGGCCACCCAGGGCGTGGAGATTAGGTTATGTTAACTGAACAACAACAAGCGCAACTGGACTGGGAAAAAACTGAGGGATTATTGCCGGTGGTTGTGCAACATGCGGTTTCTGGCGAAGTGCTGATGCTCGGTTACATGAACCAGCAGGCTTTAGCACAAACGCTCGACAGCAAGAAAGTGACCTTTTTCTCGCGCACTAAACAGCGCCTTTGGACCAAAGGTGAAAGCTCCGGTAATTTTCTGAACGTGGTCAGTGTGACACCTGATTGCGATAACGATACGTTGCTGGTGCTGGCTAATCCTGTTGGCCCGACCTGCCATCTGGGGACCACTAGCTGCTTTGGCGATGCCAGCCACCAGTGGCTGTTCCTGTATCAGCTAGAACAACTGCTGGCCGAGCGCAAAACTGCCGATCCAGAGAGTTCATATACTGCGAAACTGTACGCCAGCGGCACCAAACGTATCGCGCAGAAAGTGGGCGAAGAAGGCGTTGAAACCGCACTGGCGGCAACGGTCAACGACCGCGAAGAGTTAAAAAATGAAGCCTCTGATTTGATGTACCACCTGCTCGTCCTGTTGCAGGATCAGGAGCTGGATTTGACGGCGGTCATTGAGAATTTGCGCCAACGACACAAATAAAAAAGACCGGGGAAACCCGGTCTTTTCTTTTATGCATTTCTCTTTTTCTCGAGAGAAAATGACTTAATTTTTTGGTTTGTGGTTACGTAACGCATTTCGACCCAGCACGACACCCGCACCGACAACCCCGCCGAGCAGGACCGCTAAGATCAATGCAATCGCTTTTTTCGGGCTATCCTTTCGCACTGGAAGATCCGGCTTCATCACATAGCGATAAGCATGGATGGAAGCAGGATCAATTTTCAATTTCTCAACATCGAGTAACTTCTGCTTGTTCAGATAATAGTCGTCAGAATAAACAAGAGGTCGGGTTGATTCACGTTCAATCATCGATTGAAGCGCTTCACTGCCAAGCAGGAACAACGTATCCTGCGTCACATCCTGTGTCTGCTGAATTTGTGGGCTGCTGATTTTTGCCGCTTCTGCATATTGCAAAGCTTCAGCTATTTGACGAATTCTAAGATCTTTTTGCTCTTGCGACAGCTTCTCCTGGTTCGACAGGGAGTTGCTCAGACTCTCGATTTGTTGCGCAATGTTACCCTTAAGGTCGATGAAAAGCTCTTTTGCCACTTGCTCATCAATTTTCTGAATATACAGAGCTAACTTTTTTTGAGCAGCTTCGGCTGATTCTGAAGTGTAAGAAATTTGCAGAGGAAAAACTTGGGTTTTAATGACAGGCTCAAGTTTTAACATCTCTGGAATTACCTGATTTTCAAGAGAACCTGCAAGGGCGGACAATGCTGCGCTAAACCGGCCGAAGACCCCTACCTGGATATCAGCAAGTCTCGGGGCCGCGTTTGCATTTGTCGTGGAACTGCCATACACAATGTTGAGCGCATTACTGTAGCTACCGATTTGTGCTGCATCGGGTTGTGTGATGATGGCAGTAGAAGTCCATTTTTGTTTTGCCGTCGTTACGTAAATCCCCGCGATAACTATGGCGATAGCGATAAATGCACAGATGATCAGTTTGCCACGCCAAAGTTGCAGTATTAAATCAATCAAATCAAATTGCTCAGAGTCATTGTTTTGAGCGACGATATTATTGTTGTCCTGGGGCATACAATCCTTCAACGGTAAAAACGCAGAAATTATCGGTCTAGTGTATCGATTGCAAAAAATTTTTCTATAAGAATCCGATAAGTAAAACGGTGGGCAGGCGAAGTTTTGCTTACTCAGAGCTTAGGGGTATGATGACGCCCAAGGGCTTATGCTATGTGAATAGCGGTATATGTTACTACAGAGGATGAATATGAAATTTCTGGTCACCGGGGCAGCAGGCTTTATCGGCTTCCATGTTAGCGGGCGGCTTCTCGACGCAGGTCACCAGGTTGTCGGGATTGATAATCTGAATGACTACTATGACGTCAGTCTGAAAGAAGCGCGATTAAATTTGCTGACATCTGAGAATTTTACTTTCCACAAGCTTGATTTGGCCGATCGTGAAGGAATGGCGAAACTGTTCGCTAATGAGAAATTTGACCGAGTCATTCATCTGGCGGCTCAAGCTGGCGTACGATATTCACTTGAAAATCCGCACGCTTATGCTGATGCTAACCTCATTGGTCATTTGAACGTGCTTGAAGGTTGCCGACATAATCAGGTTCAGCATTTGCTTTATGCCTCTTCAAGCTCGGTTTATGGTCTTAATCGCAAGATGCCATTCTCCACCGATGACTCAGTGGACCACCCGGTATCGCTTTATGCAGCGACCAAAAAAGCCAACGAGTTGATGTCGCACACTTATTCGCATCTTTATAACTTGCCAACGACTGGACTGCGCTTCTTTACGGTATATGGCCCATGGGGCCGCCCGGATATGGCCCTGTTCAAATTTACGAAGGCGATGATCGAAGGCAACAGTATTGATGTCTATAACTACGGCAAGATGAAGCGCGATTTCACTTATATTGATGATATTGCCGAAGCCATCATTCGTCTGCAGGATGTTATTCCGCAGGCTGATGCTGAATGGACTGTCGAGACCGGGTCGCCGGCTACAAGTTCTGCGCCGTACCGCGTCTATAACATCGGCAACAGCTCCCCAGTCGAATTGATGGACTACATCACCGCGCTAGAAGATGCGTTGGGCAAAGAAGCACAGAAAAATATGATGCCTATTCAGCCAGGTGATGTGCTGGAAACCAGCGCAGATACTAAAGCACTGTTTGATGTGATTGGTTTCAAGCCGCAAACGACCGTGAAAGACGGTGTGAAGAATTTTGTGGACTGGTACCGCAATTTCTACAACGTGTAATAAAACAAAAAGCCCGGCAATGCCGGGCTTTTTTATACGCTAAATAAAACGACCTAATCGCTTCCGAAAAGATCGCGTGTATAGACTTTATCCGCGACGTCAGCTAACTCTTCCGCCATACGGTTTGAAATAATCACATCGGCTTCTTTTTTGAAGGCATCCAGATCGCGAACGACTCGCGAATGGAAGAATTCATCTTCTTTCATTGCAGGTTCATAAATAATGACCTGAACGCCTTTCGCCTTAATACGCTTCATTATTCCTTGAATAGAAGAGGCACGGAAGTTATCCGAACCGCTCTTCATAATCAGGCGATAAACGCCCACCACTTTTGGCTGACGCGCCAGAATAGAGTCAGAGATAAAATCTTTACGCGTACGGTTAGCATCAACAATCGCTGAAATCAGATTGTTTGGTACCGCCTGATAGTTCGCCAGCAACTGTTTAGTATCTTTTGGCAGGCAGTAACCACCATAACCGAAGGAAGGATTGTTGTAGTGATTGCCGATACGCGGATCAAGGCAGACACCTTCGATAATCTGTCGGGTATTTAACCCCAGACTTTCCGCATAGCTGTCCAGTTCGTTAAAGTACGCTACACGCATCGCCAGATAGGTATTAGCGAACAGCTTGATCGCCTCGGCTTCTGTCGGATCGGTGAAGAGTACATCAATATTTTTCTTAATGGCCCCTTCCTGCAACAGTGCAGCAAAACGCTCAGCGCGGTCAGAACGTTCACCAATGACAATGCGCGATGGATGTAGATTGTCATACAACGCTTTGCCCTCACGCAGAAACTCGGGTGAGAAGATGACGTTATCGATGCCCAACTTTTCTTTAATGGACTGGGTAAAGCCAACCGGAATAGTCGATTTGATGATCATCACAGCATTCGGATTAATCGCAGTCACATCTTTGATAACGGCTTCAACACTGGATGTGTTGAAATAGTTTGTCTTTGCATCGTAATCAGTTGGCGTAGCGATAATCACATAATCTGCGCCGCGGTATGCGTCTTCTTTATCGGTCGTAGCGCGGAAATTCAGCGGCTTGTTCGCCAGATAATCCTCGATCTCTTTATCGACAATCGGGGAGATCTTTTGATTAAGCATATCCACTTTTGCCTGCACGATATCCAATGCGACCACTTCATGGTTCTGAGCAATCAAAATACCGTTTGAAAGACCGACGTAGCCTGTACCGGAGATTGTAATTTTCATTCTTTCAACTTCTTCAAGTATGAGTTTCAGGAGGCATTAACAGCACCGCCACAATAAACAACTGTTGAGGTTTTTACCTCTTATGTTTATCCGCTGTCAAGGCAAAGCCCTTGGAATTAATGTGTGAAAAAACAGCATATTATTTTGCAATAACAGTGTGGAAGGGGATAACGCAAGGAAATAAGGGCATTAGAGCTATAAAAAAGCCCGGAAATTATCTCCGGGCTATTCTTAGAGACTCAATTAAATCAGATTAATCCAGCCATTCGGTGTGGAACACACCTTCTTTATCAGTGCGTTTATACGTGTGTGCACCGAAATAGTCACGCTGCGCCTGAATCAGGTTGGCTGGCAGCACGGCTGAACGGTAGCTATCATAGTATGCTACAGCGGCAGAGAATGTCGGAACAGGAATGCCGTTCTGAATCGCGTAAGCAACCACATCACGCAGCGCTTGCTGATAGTCATCCGCAATCTTTTTGAAGTACGGAGCCAACAACAAGTTGGCGATGCCCGCATTTTCAGCATAAGCATCGGTGATTTTCTGCAGGAACTGAGCGCGAATGATACAGCCCGCACGGAAAATCTTCGCGATCTCACCGTAGTTCAGATCCCAGCTATTCTCGTCAGAGGCTGCGCGCAGCTGAGAGAAGCCCTGAGCGTAAGAAACCAATTTGCCCAGATACAATGCGCGACGGACTTTCTCGATAAATTCCGCTTTATCACCAGCAGGCTTAGCCTGCGGGCCAGACAGAACTTTAGATGCCGCAACACGCTGCTCTTTAAGAGAAGAGATGTAACGTGCAAACACAGATTCAGTAATCAGAGACAGCGGCTCACCGAGATCCAGAGAGCTCTGACTGGTCCATTTACCGGTGCCTTTGTTCGCTGCTTCATCCAGGATCACATCAACCAGATAGATACCGTCTTCGTCTTTCTTAGTGAAGATGTCTTTGGTGATATCGATCAGGTAGCTACTTAGCTCGCCATTGTTCCACTCAGTGAAGGTCTGTGCCAACTCTTCGTTAGACAGATTCAGGCCGCCTTTTAACAGAGCATAGGCTTCTGCAATCAGCTGCATGTCGCCGTATTCAATACCGTTATGGACCATTTTAACGTAATGACCCGCACCGTCTGGACCAATGTAGGTCACGCACGGTTCGCCATCTTCCGCGACAGCAGCGATTTTCGTCAGGATTGGCGCAACTAATTCATATGCCTCTTTCTGACCGCCAGGCATGATGGATGGGCCCTTCAGAGCGCCCTCTTCTCCACCGGACACACCGGTACCGATGAAGTTAAAGCCTTCAGCAGAAAGTTCGCGATTACGACGAATAGTGTCGTGGAAGAAGGTATTGCCGCCATCAATGATGATGTCGCCTTTATCCAGGTACGGCTTCAGGGAATCGATTGCAGCATCTGTGCCCGCGCCCGCCTTCACCATTAACAGGATACGACGAGGCGTTTCCAGGGATTCAACAAATTCCTGCACCGTGTAAAAAGGAACAAGTTTCTTGCCAGGATTTTCGGCAATGACTTCTTCGGTTTTATCGCGGGAGCGGTTGAAAACGGAGACGGTATAACCGCGGCTTTCGATGTTCAGCGCCAGGTTGCGCCCCATCACTGCCATACCGACAACGCCGATCTGTTGCTTGGACATTACATACTCCTGTCAGGTGTGGTCACCGCGACTTATGCGCGGCTTGAATGTATCTTTGATGTTAACTCAGGTTCATACAGCGTGGGTAGCTGAAGATGCTTGGATCATTATCAGAATGTACTTTTATAGAGGACCGAGTCAGTGGGGAATCAGAAGAGAGGCATAGAGCGCTTTTGTTTTGGTATACATCGCTTCGAATGTAAAATTTGCTTTATAACGCGCATAGCCTGCTGCACCTAACTGTTCCCGGAGGTTAGGATTTTCTATCAAATATCGTATTTTATCTTTTAGCATCCGTACATCACCGCGCTTGATAAGGAAACCAGTTTCATTATCAATTATTGATTCAGAAGAACCACCAACATCAGAGGCAATAACAGAAATGCCAGCACGCATTGCTTCGAGAATACTTCTCGGGAAACCTTCCCAGTTTGATATGAGAAGAAAAATATCGCTATTACTTAACAGCTGCGCCACATCATGACGCTCACCCATAAATTCTATTCTTTTGGCTATACCAAGTTCGGCTGCCAGTTGTTGGTACTGTTCCAACAATGGTCCTTTACCAACGAGCTGTAGCCGCCAATCAAGATCGGTTAATTCAGATAAAGCGAGAAACAGAGTTTTATGATCTTTTTGCTCCGAAAAACGCGCAACTGAAATCATATTGATTGTTTTATTTTTATTGAGAGTTAAGCCTTTCTCTTTCGTGTTTGAATCTAATTCTGGCATACCATTGTGAATAACGACCTGTTTCTCATGTGAAGCAACATTATATTTAAGCGCCAATTCTTTATCTTGTTTCGAAACAGTAATTATCTTTTTTGCCAACGGCGCCATCATTTTCTCGATGAATATGTATAATTGCTGCTGCTTTTTACCAACACCGTTCGCAAAAGCCCAACCATGAGCCGTAAATATTACAGGTACTTTCGTCAACGCTGCAGCGAGACGTCCTACAATACCTGCTTTTGATGAGTGCAGCGATATCAAATCCGGTTTCAATTCTTTAATTAAAGCTCGAATCGACAATATAGCTTTAAAGTCTTTAATTGGATCTATGTTCCGCACTAATGTTGGCACAATATGGACGGGAATATTCCTGTTAGCTAATTCAGAAACCAAGGCACCGTCTTCACCAACAATTACTTCGACTTCACACTCATCTTTAATTAAACGAGTAGATAAATCACGGATGTGAATCTGTGCGCCACCAATTTCATCTGCTTTAGTTATAACAAACAATACCTTCATTACTTCCTCATCACTTCTGTAATTACGTTTTTATTATTGCGTAATAAATATTGGCACCAAATAGATATTCCTAATTGCGAAATATAAGCTAACTGCAACCAATAATAAAATGGATCCGTGTCTTTTATAAACAGAATTTATACCTGACACCCAAAAATAGAAACAAACCC
Organism: Lelliottia sp.; assembly: GCF_045627565.1. Lineage (NCBI taxonomy): Bacteria > Pseudomonadati > Pseudomonadota > Gammaproteobacteria > Enterobacterales > Enterobacteriaceae > Lelliottia > Lelliottia sp. Next base: position 43,168 of record NZ_JAZQNX010000007.1, read on the forward strand.
ATCCTAATTCAAATAACCGACTCGCTAAAGTTGGGATAAATGAAGCTGGAACTGAAACCATAAATGCTGCAAAGGAAATAATGAAGCACCTTTTTTGAAAGGCGTTTAACTCATCGAATGCAAACATGCCGATTAATAATGGCAACGAGAGACCTATAAATCTAACAGATAAGAAATTAAAGGTTTCTTCATCTGCTCGACTCGCATAAACCTGTAACATAGTAATATGTTTTAGGAGTAAATCCTTCGTAAAGAAAAGAATCAATCCGGTTGCAAATGCGTACAAAAAGATGACAGGTATATTTATCTTATTTTTTGTAAGCCAGTCATTGGGTATGAAAAAAGCGATAAGAAAAAAAAGCATTGAATAATGAAACATTACAGAGATGGCGAATAATAGTAATGAAACATAAAATTTGTTATTCGATTTAAAATATAAACTCAACAATACTACACTGACAGCTAACGCAACCCTTATTTGAGTCATCTCATGAAGTAATCCCATACTCAGGATGTAAATTACTGTCATAAGTATGGCATATCTCGCTTTAACAAATAAATACTCTTTTATTAAAAGTGAGATAAATGCCAAAAAGAACAACATTACATATATGTTTGCGTGGAATATATTATTAAATATATACGACACACCAACAAAGCCTAACTCATAACGAGTATCCGAATATGAAAACCCACTACTTAAGCTGTCATAAAAATTTGAATATGACAAAAAGTCACTGTCTTGACCTAACATTCGCATACCAATGAAAATCGAGGCTGCTGTTAGAAATATAAAAATAAGATAGAACTTAAAATATCTTGCGGCCAAAATTTTGTCTCCTAAAAAATGCAGAAAGACAGCTATTTATTACAAACATATAACTGTCATTGCAATAATATTTTATTTTAGGAATGAGTGTCTTTTCAAAATACCATCTTTGATACCTTTTAGCATGTGTATTACTCTAGACTTCCTGGGGGTTATGCTTGAAAAAATTAAAAACTTGATTGGCATCATTACCAGGAGCTTTAATTTATACCTTAATTCAAAGTGTGGCTCACGAAGAGAAAAAATCCAATTACGATATACAAAATAAAGCCTGAATGGAGAACCTACATTGATAGACTTCCCTGCAAGTAAACTCACATCTTTGGCTCCTAAATTATGCTTCATTGCAACGCGTGTTGTCATTAAGACTTGATAGCCGAGATATCGTGCACGATGACACCATTCAATGTCTATTGAATCAATGAACCATTCTGCTTTATTAAAACCGATAGCAGAGAAAACATCGATGTTATAAAGAGAACCAGAGGATATTATGGATTTAACACTAAAAGTTGTTTCATTTATTTTCGTACTGTTTTTAAAGTATTTTTCGTAACGTATATTATTCCTTTCATTAATAACCGAAGGGCCAATACATGCTATCTTCACGGATGTATTTTTCTGGATGGAATTATACTCTTCGTATAACGCCTTAACTAATCCAGATTCTACAGACGAATCTTGGTCAAACGTAATAACATAGTTTGCACTTGTCTTTAATGCATGTACAAATCCTATGTTCTGAGCGTAGGCGATTCCCAAATTTTCTTTAGGTTGAATAAAATCAACTTTTTCAACAGTGCTCAAATACTCTTTCAACTCATTCTGGATGGTTTCATCATTACTATTATCGACAACAATGACTTTTTGTACCTGCTCTTGAATTGAAATTAAATTTTTACTAAAAGAGTCCAAGGAAGGATTAAATGTTATAATTATTGCATAAATATTCAACTGTGGCTCCATGTATAGCATTTTTTTCTAAATATAAACATAAGCAATGATGCAAATGATTCTGTAATTAATACTGATAATGCAGCACCTATCGCACCATAATAATGAACGAGCAATGGCATATGAATCAAATGTATTATTGAGACAACAAAATAAATCATCCGAAGAAGTCGTGTTTTACCTTGAGTCAAATAAAGATTTTGAGCATATGTAATCCCAAAGGATATTGAGATAATACTTATCGATAATATATAATAAATAGGCAAACCTGAAATATATTGCTTACCTAAGAATATATCGTATATGATTTCACTAAACCCTAACAAGCCAACAACAATACAAATAGCGATAGATACGATGATGAATGTTGATTTAAGCCAAAGTTTATAAAATTCTGCACCACTTTTTTTAGATACTCTTGGGAAAAAGGCCTGAGCAACTGGAGAAAGAAAACCCTGAGCAGCTGATTTCAATTTATCCGCACTTGAAAAATAACCCGTTTCTGTTGGTCCTCGTGCTGATCCGAGATATATCAGAGTTAGTGTGCTATAAATATTTGTAAATACATTTGATATAAAAATATCAAAACCGCTTTTAAAACGTTCAAAAACATGAGTTCGCGACATTGGACTGATAAACTTATAACGAAGAACTATGCGCAAATATACTGATGAGAGAATATTAGGTAAAGCTACATTTAATGAATAAGCCATCATTGCAATGTAAATATCGCTCTTCGTTCTCACGAACAATACAACGATTAAGATTGATATGATTCTTGTTATGGCTGTTGAAATAACGATAAAACCAGTTCTTTCCTTACCAATGAAAAAATGCGTCTGATTAAACACAGAACTCAGTATAGCGATCAATAAGATGAGATAGCACCCAGCATAGCCATAGTCTGGTAAAAAATAATAGGAACATGCAATAAATACGCAACTCGCTAAAAATATAAAACTCCTACAAACCAAAATCTCACCCAGTATTTGGGTTTCTTCTTTTTTTTCTGTTGCACGAGAAATATCTCGAGCTCCCGTTAATGTGAAGCCATACTCAATCAACATAATAAGATATTGTTGGCCAGCTAAAAATAGCGAGAGGATACCGAACTGAGTAACACCAAGACTTCGCGTTATGATTGGAAGTGTAATGAAGGGAAAGAGATACAGACTTCCTCTTACCATAAAAAGATGCACTATAGATTTGATGGGTACATCATTAAAGGATTTAAACATATTAATTCATCAAGGAATTATAGCCCACAAGAAAATCTTGTGGGTTTCATTTATAAAGGACTAGTAAGTTATAAAACTTGGCTGTTCCGCATCTTTTGGAGAAAGTCGTGGCTCCATATCCAGAGGCCATTCAATGTTCAGTGTAGCGTCATTCCACTTAAGTCCACGATCGCTTTCGGGATGATAGTAATTTGTTGTTTTATAGACGAACTCAGCCACTTCACTTGTTACCAGAAAACCATGGGCAAAGCCTTCAGGTATCCACAGTTGGCGTTTGTTCTCAGCTGAGAGGTAGGCACCAACCCACTTTCCGTATGTTGGTGAAGATTTACGAATATCAACTGCAACATCAAATACTTCACCAACGACGCAGCGTACTAACTTTCCTTGCTCATAGGGAGACAATTGATAATGTAATCCTCGAAGAACACCTTGAGTAGATTTTGAATGATTGTCCTGAACGAATTCAATCTTACGCTGTACTGCCGCCTCGAAAGCTTGATGATTGAAACTCTCAAAGAAAAATCCGCGTTCATCTCCAAATACCTTGGGTTCAAAAATGAGCACATCAGGAATATCAGTTTTAATTACTTTCATTACTCAATAACCTTTGATCATCTTTAGAAGATATTGCCCATAAGCATTTTTTTTCAGGGGTTCGGCTAATTTCTTCACTTGCTCCGCATCTATAAATCCTTTGCGATAAGCAATTTCCTCAGGGCAAGATACTTTTAATCCCTGACGCTCTTCAATGGTTGCAATAAAATTACTTGCTTCGATCATGCTTTGATGCGTGCCAGTATCAAGCCAGGCGTAACCGCGTCCCATCATAGCGACTGACATTCGCCCCTGTTCCATGTAGATGCGGTTGATATCAGTAATTTCTAACTCTCCACGGGCAGAGGGTTTCAGTTGTTTTGCCATATCGACTACATCGTTATCGTAGAAATAAAGCCCTGTCACTGCGTAATTACTTTTTGGTTCAATTGGCTTTTCTTCAAGACTAACTGCTGTGCCATTCTTATCAAATTCTACAACACCATAACGTTCAGGGTCATTAACGTGGTAAGCAAATACGGTTGCCCCTGCGTCTTTATTCAGCGCAGCCTCAAGCTGTTTTGGTAAATCATGACCATAGAAAATATTGTCGCCCAGTACAAGCGCACAATTATCTTCACCAATGAATTCCTCACCTATAATAAAAGCTTGGGCCAGTCCATCGGGGCTAGACTGGACTTTATATTGTAGGTTTAAGCCCCACTGACTTCCGTCGCCAAGCAATTGTTCAAATCGCGGTGTATCTTGAGGCGTACTGATAATAAGGATGTCTTTGATACCTGCCAACATTAGCGTGGACAATGGGTAATAAATCATTGGCTTATCATAAATCGGTAATAACTGTTTACTCACAGCCATGGTTACCGGATATAGACGAGTGCCTGAACCACCAGCAAGAATAATACCTTTACGCGTTGTCATCATTTTTCTCTTTCAATACAGAATGACCATATTAAGTCATTCATTATTAGAAGTTTTGAGCAGCAAAAAGCTCTGCAAGCATTCGTTTCACGCCAACTTCCCAGGAGGGCAACACCAAGCCAAAGTTGCGTTGAAATTTCCCCGTGTTCAAGCGGGAGTTATGCGGCCGTTGGGCCGGGGTCACATAAGCTGAAGTCGGGACCGCATGCAACTTCTCAATGGTCAGCTCGATTCCCGCTGCACGAGCTTCTTCAAAGACTAAAGCCGCAAAGTCATGCCACGTTGTCGTATTGGATGCAACAAGATGGTACAGCCCAGCAACCTCTGGATTTACCAATGCTGTACGAATAGCGTGCGCAGTACAATCCGCCAGTAGCTCCGCCCCTGTCGGGGCACCGAACTGATCGCTGATGACTGACAGCTCGCTGCGCTCTTTTGCAAGACGTAGCATAGTCTTCGCGAAGTTATTACCTTTACCGGCATATACCCAACTTGTACGGAAAATCAGATGCTTCGCACAATATATCTGTAGGGCTTTCTCACCCTCTAATTTTGTACGTCCGTAAACGTTTAAAGGGCCGGTTTCATCCGTTTCCTGCCATGGCGTTTCACCATTGCCAGGGAAAACATAGTCGGTTGAATAGTGCACTACCCAGGCTCCGATCGCGGCAGCCTCTTTTGCCAGCACTTCTACACTCGTTGCATTCAAAAGTTGAGCAAACTCAGGTTCAGATTCGGCTTTATCTACGGCAGTATGCGCGGCCGCATTGACGATAACATCAGGTTTGATTGCGCGAATTGTCTGGGTGATTCCTTCCGGATTACTAAAATCACCGCAGTAATCTTTTGAATGAATATCAAGCGCAATGAGATTACCGAGTGGTGCCAGCGCACGCTGCAACTCCCACCCCACCTGCCCAGTCTTACCGAAAAGTAGAATATTCATTACTTACGTTCCCCGTAGTTCTTCTCGATCCAACTTTTGTAGGCACCGCTTTTAACATTGTTTACCCAGTCTTGATTGCTGAGATACCATTCAACCGTTTTACGAATACCGCTTTCAAAGGTTTCTTCTGGTTTCCAGCCTAATTCTTTGCCAATTTTGTGAGCGTCAATGGCATAGCGTCGATCGTGGCCGGGACGATCCGCGACATAAGTGATTTGATCACGGTATGAGCCTTCTTTAGGTACGATCTCATCGAGAAGATCGCAGATGGCGTGCACAACATCCAGGTTCTGCTTCTCATTATGGCCACCAATGTTATAGGTCTCACCCGGTTGACCTTCTGTCACAACAGAGTAAAGCGCACGTGCGTGATCTTCGACATACAGCCAGTCACGAATCTGATCACCTTTGCCATAAATTGGCAAAGCTTTACCATCCAGTGCATTAAGAATAACCAGCGGGATCAGTTTTTCCGGGAAATGGTAAGGGCCGTAGTTGTTCGAGCAGTTAGTGACAATTGTCGGGAACCCGTAAGTACGCATCCAGGCACGTACCAGATGATCGCTTGATGCTTTCGATGCAGAATATGGGCTGCTAGGTGCATAAGCCGTCTTTTCGGTGAAAAGAGGCAGCTCAGATGATGGCTGATGCTCATCAGGATGCGGCAAATCACCATACACCTCATCCGTGGAAATATGATGGAAACGGAATGATTTTTTCGCATCGTTAGTAAGACCTGACCAATATGCGCGAGCCGCTTCCAGCAAAACGTAAGTGCCCACAATATTCGTTTCAATGAATGCTGCGGGTCCGGTAATGGAACGATCTACGTGGCTTTCTGCTGCAAGATGCATCACGGCATCAGGTTTATGGATGGCAAAAACACGCTCCATTGCGTTCTTATCACAAATATCGGCTAGTTCAAACGCATAGCGTTCACTATCACTAACTTCTGCAAGTGACTCCAGGTTACCGGCATACGTCAATTTATCCACATTGACTACATCGTCCTGGGTATTTTTAATGATATGTCGCACAACTGCGGAACCGATAAAACCGGCACCACCAGTAACAAGAATTTTCACGTTTGCTGTTCCGTTTAATGGATATATCGAAATAATGAGACTCTGATTTTCAGCCTTGTTGAGACTGCAACAAAAAAATGAACGCTACCGCCCCTGGCTTAACAGCTACCAGTGCACTGAGGTATTATAAATTGTGTATTCCCAGGTTTGTTTCAGAGCAATGCATGTCGTAGGACTACCGGAAAAGGTGTTAATTGTCGTCCTAATCGACTGTAGAAACAAGTATAAACTTTTCGCCGAGTGTATAAAATTGGATCGTATAAGTTGCTGTTTTAATGGAAGTAAAAAAATAGCGGCAACTGCCTTTCGTGAGAAAAATCTACTCACAATGACCGGTTGCCGCTACTTTAGAACAGATTACAAACAGAATAATTGATCAATCATTAGTAAGTAGTTTCTGGATGCTGTTACGGAACTTCTGTCCTTCCTTCAGATTGCGCAGGCCGTAGTTCACAAATGCTTGCATGTAACCCATTTTCTTACCACAATCGTAGCTGTCGCCCGTCATCAGCATGGCATCAACTGACTGTTTTTTCGATAGTTGGGCGATAGCGTCGGTTAATTGTACGCGTCCCCAGGCACCAGGTTCAGTGTTTTCCAGCTCAGCCCAGATATCAGCGTTAAGAACATAACGGCCAACGGCCATCAGGTCGGAATCCAGCGTCTGCGGTTGATCGGGCTTTTCGATAAACTCAACGATACGGCTGACCTGCCCTTCTGAATCCAGCGGTTCTTTCGTCTGGATGACAGAGTACTCAGAAAGGTCACCTTTCATGCGTTTTGCCAGCACCTGACTACGGCCCGTCTCGTTAAAACGGGCCACCATCGCGGCCAGGTTATAACGCAGTGGATCAGCAGAAGCATTGTCCAGAATGATATCTGGCAGCACGACGATGAACGGGTTATCCCCGACAACAGGACGGGCACAAAGAATAGAGTGTCCAAGACCCAGCGGCTGTGCCTGGCGAACGTTCATGATGGTCACACCTGGTGGGCAGATTGACTGCACTTCGGCCAGAAGCTGACGCTTAACGCGCAGCTCTAGCAGCGCTTCAAGTTCGTAAGACGTATCAAAGTGGTTTTCGACCGCATTCTTGGAGGAATGGGTGACCAGAACGATTTCTTTGATCCCTGCAGCAACAATCTCATCAACGATGTACTGAATCATCGGCTTGTCGACGATCGGTAGCATCTCTTTTGGAATCGCTTTTGTGGCTGGCAGCATGTGCATGCCTAAGCCCGCTACCGGAATGACTGCTTTCAAATTAATCATTATTACTTCCACCTTAAAATGGTTGACGAATTATAGACTCAAACAGGAAAACAGCCTAGTTAATGAGGTCTGATAAATGTCGCATGCGAATCACATTCTTAACTGAGTAAGAGCTACTTAGCCTTATTAAACGTGAGATTAGATCCAGAATAATCGGAATCATACCCAGTGACTGCGTTTCCTGACCTTTTTCCGAGAAATCGCACTCTGCTAATGCCTACTCAGACACAAAAGTCACATCGTCTTTCTGCTCATTGACAAACTCATGCTTTAGGGTGCGATCGAGGCCTTGTGAAAGTGAATAGGGAGCTTTGAAACCTGAAGCATGAACTTTGCTGGCATCAAACTGAGTCGTCGCACAGAATTTTTTCACGCGAACAGCGCTGATTGCGTATTTTTTGCCAGTGACTTTGCTCAGGATATCAAAACAATACCCACCCAACATGCCAAGTGCATAAGGAAGATGGACAGAAGGGATTTTTTTATTGAGGCTTTTCTCTACTTCGGTGACAAGTTGGTTCATGTTCAGATCAGGCTTGTCAACGTAATTGTAAACATCATAGCCAGGCTTAACATTTATTAACCTAAACTTGATGAAATCGACGATATTCCCGACATAAGCCATTGATTTAAAATTAGTACCTGCCCCCACCATCGCAAATTTCCCACCTGCAATCTGCTTAAGCAAATTGTAAACATTGCCACGGTTACGTTCGCCAAAAATGACCGTCGGACGAATAATGGTCAGGGAGTGTTCCGTCGGCGCTTTATTGAACCATTCGCGCAAAACTTCTTCCGCTTGCCATTTACTCTTACCGTAATGGTTGAAGGGATCGTGCGGATGCGTTTCGTCTGGATTGACTTTGTTCAGACCATAGACAGCTACCGAACTCGTAAAAATAATGTTCTTTACGCCATTTTTTTCCATAGCGGCGAGGACATTGCGCGTACCCTGAACATTCACGTCATAATAGAGCGAGGTTGGGCTAACATCATCACGATGTTCAGCCGCAAGTAGCACAACCGTATTGAATCCAGCCAAAGCCTGGTCAAGTTGGTCTTGATGTCTAACATCACCTAACACTGTGATATCTGGATAAAAATAGCTTTGCTGCTTATCTAAGTTTGTGACTTCTAAGTCACTCTGCGTAATCTCAATCAGTCGGGTGCCAACAAATCCAGATGCGCCAATAAATAAAACTTTATCCTTCATAAACCACTCTGAGTTAAGTTGAGGGCATCCTCTGGTCATCGTTAGGAATCTTCCATGAGGTGCCGCGCATAGACGAAATTGCGATGCGAAATATTGGCCGGGATTATAGACCCTAACTTCCGTGTATTCAGTAACAAAATTTAAGGGGCGCAGTTTGCCTTGTCCATTCCTGGAACAGCGTTAGGATCATCTCACTTTGGCCGGGAGTGAGAAGTTCAGTTTTTCAACATTCACCACCTTCTGATCCACCCTATCGATATCCACCGAACTCTGCCCCTTCTCATTCACGGCTTTGATGTTTGCCAGCGACAGCAGGGTTTCGTCCTTGGCCATAAATTTGCCACGCACATCTTTGCGCAGATCAAAGTTCATCTTCAGCGCAGGGCCGATGGCGGCTTCTTGCATAACATTGATATTTCTCAAAAAGAGATGCTGGGGCTTGTTATGCAGTTCAAGCGTTGCGCGTTTCATTTCAAGGTTGGTGATGGCAACAAACGACGTCGCATTGCCGGATGAGATCTGAATGCCGCGCAGTTTATAATCAAGCTGACTGTTATCGAGCCGAATGTCATTGAGTTTAAAGTTCTGGGGTATCGACAAATAGTCGCCTTTAATCACCCCGTAACCAATTAACATCCCTGCACTATTAACCATATCGATATCATCAATAATGAAATTATCACACCCGTAAATGGCCACCGTGGCGTTATCGATACCCGCCTTTTTACTGAAGTCAGGGGTGATATTTTTCGCTTTTACATTGCGGATAATAAAATGTTTGCCGTTTTCGACGTGAACGAGTTGGCGACAGTCGCTTCCCGTAATATTCGCGACGACGAAGTTTTTGACGGTTTGCTTCTCAGGATAGTCATTGTCGTAGGTGCTTCCCGCCAGCCCGATTCCGATACCCCAGTTAATCTTGCCATTTGTACAGTTAATGTTGTCGATAACATGGTCAGAAATCAGAATGTTGCGGTCGTTGATGGCCACGTTCCACTCAATGGCATCGCCCTGCAGATGGCTGAAGCGACTGTTCGTAATGCGCGCGCCGTCCACCTGATTGTGAAAGCCCTGCCGCAAAATCGCATAGTTCGCCTGCGTAACGGTAATATTGTCGATCAGCAGATTGCGCATCACTCTGGGCTTTTTACCGCCAATGTAGATTTGCGTAACCGGCCCAAAGCCGCTCATCGCCAGCCCCTGGATAACGCAGTCAGAGCCACGCACGTCCAGGGTAATATTTTCAGTGCGCCCTTTCCCCTCGCCGACCACTTTGCTGCCTTCCTGGAGGACGAAACGCCCGCGGCCATTGCCAGTCAGCGCGCCGCGGATTAGCAGCGTTTTACCATCGGGAATAAAAATGCCGGTGTTAATATTTTCGCAGGTCAATCCGGCAGGAACGATAACGGTATCGCTCTCCGTGAAAGCCTGCTTAAAAGAGGCAATCCAGTCTTTGGGGTTATACTGGCTGATATTGACCGCCCCGCTGCCAGCAGCGCGCGCCGCGCGAGAGTTAAGTAACGGCGTGGCGGCCAGCAGTGTGCAGGACGTAACAAAAGTGCGTCGGGTGAGTTTTTTCAGCATATTTCCTCGGCGTTAAAGCGTGTGTAACAGGCTCGCTAACTGACGATTGATTACCTGCTGATTGAATTCGGCTTCGACTTTCTGTCGCGCATTGCGTAACACAGGAACCAGTTCCTGTTGCTCGATATGGCTAAAGGCGGCCAACCTGTCGGCGAGCGCGAGCGCGTTATTTTCAGGAACCAGCCAGCCGGAATGGCCCGGTTCGATGAGTTCCGGGATCCCGCTGTGCACAGTCGACACCACCGGAATACCTACCGCCATCGCCTCCATCAGCGCAACGGGGATTCCTTCCATATCGCCATCCGCGCCGGTCACCGACGGGAGTAAAAACACGTCGGCATCATCGAGCATGGCTTTCACTTCGTGGCTGGGCTTAAAACCCGGCATCTCGACATAGCCTTCAAGCTGATATTGTTCGATAAGCGTGCGCAAGCGTCGTTCCCACGGGCCAATTCCGAGAATGCGATAATGGAAATCCACGCCGCGGGCTTTAAGCTGACGGCAGGCTTCAATGGCAACGTGCAGCCCTTTTTTCTCGGTCAGTCGCGCAACGGAGATAATTTGCAGTGGCTTGCCCGGTACCTTTACCGCGCGCTGCGTAAAGCGCTCCATATCTACGCCCATTCGTGACACGGTAATTTTCTCGTCGGGACAGCCCATTTTTTTCAACCGACCGGCCCACAGGTCGCTGATCGGCAGCATCATATCGCCGCGTCGGAACAACTGCTGATATTCAGGCGTGTAATGGTTAAGCACTTCCCGGCTGGAAATATCAATTCCGTGAAAAATGGTGGCAATTTTGCCGTCAATCACCCCAAGCTCACGGAGTTTCGCGGCGGTAACGCCCGCCGGACCGAAATGGGCGATAAAGACATCCGCGTGATACGGCTGGGCTGTCTGACCGCAAATCGACGACAGAATCAAATTGCGCGATTCGGAACCGTAACGGGAAATATTCAGCGCTTTCCAGGTCGACGCACGGAAGGCTCCGCGCAGCGTCTGACTCGCACGGTAGCGCAGTTTCGCCAGTCGCCCCTGGGGTTCATCCTGCAACCAACGTGTTTTTGCCTCCAGACCATATTGGGTCCAGGCCGCATGCGTGTTTTGCGTATCGCCCTTTTGCAGGGCGACAATTTCCACGTCATATCCCATATCGATAAACGCGGTGATTTGGTTCAGCACAAACGTCTCAGACGACAGCGGAAATTTTAGTAAAAAGAAACCAACCTTCATTTCCCCTCCCCGATGCGGTCGAGCACGGATTTCACCATCCCGATTCCGTTTTCACGTTCAGCTTTAACGGCTACCGCCAGACGTTCGTTGATTGCAGGGAGTTGCCCCAGCGTATCGCCCACCATCGCCCCTAGCGAGCCGTCAAGCAGATGGCGAATATCCACCGCCATCTCCGGCATCCCTAACTGCTGCATGATGCCCGCCGATTTGTGTTCGTAATTAATCGCAATGGCTGGCGTGCCAAAATTCATCGAAATAATGGCGGAGTGCAAACGCGTGCCGACGGTCAGGTCGCAGGCAGAAAGGAGTTTGCCCATTTCCAAATCGTTAAGTTCATCCATCACAACGTGGTAGCGCGACGGATCGTTAACGAGATCGCGCAGATTCAACGCCACCATGCGGTCATCTTTGTTGTAACTGTCGATGCCCGTACAGGTCGACAGCGCCAGCACCTGATAGCCACTGTCAAGCACGCGATTCACCACTTCAGCGAAGGCTTTCTCATACGCGGCCTGCGTCGTGCCCAGACGTTTATCAAACGGTGCCAGTTCACGCAGCGTAATGGCGACGGTTTTCTGCTTTCCGACCACATTCAGCCAGTGCTGAACCGCATAGTTCGGCTCGAAAGTCTGATCCTGGTGATCCACCAGCCAGGCTGTATCCACGCCGTGCTCTACCTTTGAGGTGTCGATATCGCTGCGTTTCATGAGGTCAAGACTGACGGACTCGCGCAGAATCAGTGCATCGCAATGGCCAAACACATAATTTGCCAGCTGGTTGAACTGCGGATTCTGGAACGGCCCCACGCTGTGACCAATCATATACAGCGGCTTTTTCGCCATAAAGGTACACAGCGCGTGCTCAAACTGCGGCACACCATAGAGGTCGACAAAGAACGACCCGCCGACCTGAATAATCGCATCATAACCCGACAACAAACGGACAAAATCGGTAAAGCCCTGCGCGATAGCGATATTGCGCAGCTTGCCGGTATCGGTCACGCGTGAGAGCAACACCTGGTGCTGATAACGACGACGCAGCACTTTTTTCACACGGCCCATCACACCTGCCGCGCTGTTATGCTGTTTCATCTGGCTGTAGAGCGGATCGCCCATCACCGGGCGATTGAGTAACCACGATGAACTCACCGGATAGCGGCTCATCACGTCGACTTCGGTCTCTGGCTCAAGAGTGTTAATGGCATCCAGCAACCCGCGTAAAATGGCGCTATCGCCACGGTTGCCACAAGTATGATTGCCAAGAATCAGTAATTTCATAATGACCTCTTAAAGGGGTTCTGGATTCATGGGATGAGGCCTGGTGCTCTCACCCCAGCCCTCTCCGACTCGAGAGGGCGAAATAATTAGCCTGCGCGAAGCAGCGTTTTCATCTTTTCGCTACGGCAAAACTGGCGTTTCATTTCAACCACCAGCGCATTTCGGGACAGCACAATCATCACTACAAAGGCCAGCGCACCGGCGGCAATTTGCGTCGCCAGCAGCACGCTAAGCGGCAGATGGCCATTGAGCACAATGCCCAGGCCATAGCTCACCGCCAGCGTCGGCAACGACAGGTAAAACGGCAGCCATAAACTCAGAATGTACTGACGATAGCTGGAACCAAGCACGGGTTTGATCATCACGAAATAGCTCAGAACGGTATTGATGATTTGCACCAGCAGGAAGCCAAGCGTCACGCCAATCGCGCCCGCCATATGACCACCGACGACAATGGCCGGAATAAACAGGAACGTTTTGAACACATTAAATTTGAAGCTGATGTCGACGCGCGCTTTTGCCATCAGCAGCGAACCAATCGGATTGCCGACGGAACGCAGTAAACCGACAACGCAGAGCAATTGCAGAATCGGCACGATGCCGCTCCACTTCTCGCCAAACACCAGCGGGACGAAGTTATTGGAAACCACCATCAGCCCAAGCAGCGCCGGGAAGTTAATAATCCCCACCACCGACAGTAGCTTGTAGAAATTAACGCGCAGCTTCTCGGTATCGTCCTGAATTTTGGCAAACGCCGGGAATAGCACGCGGGTGATAATGGGGTTCAGCTTCATCGGAGGGACGACCGCCACGTTGTAAGCGAGGTTATACCCCCCCGCCACGCTGGCTCCGAGAATGCGCGCCAGAAACAGTGTAGAGAGGTTGGTGTTAACGTAATTGATGATGCTATCGGCGGTCAGCCATGCACCAAAACGCAGGTTAGATGACACTGACGCCAGCGAGAAATGTAATCCCGGGCGATAGATCTTGCGGCCAAAGTAGCCGAATAGCAGGGTTCGAACGGCTGTATTAACCAGATAACCGAGAATCGCGGTCATCGCCAGCGGCCAGTAATGCGCGCTCACCACGGTGAAGGTAAAGCCGGCAAGCACCGAGGTCGTTTCGATCGTGCCGATTTTGCTGAACTCGAGCTCTTTTTGCATCAATGCACGAAACTGCTGCCCATGCGGGATCACCACAAAGGCAAACGAAAGCGTGCGGATCAGCGGGGCAAGATCGGGGTTATTCAGTACGTCGCCAATAAACCCGCTCATCAGAAACACCGTAACGCAGACCGCAATCCCCAGCCCAACGTTCAGCCAGTAAAGCGTGGTCAGTTCAAGGTGGCTAATTTCTTTGCGCTGGATAATTGAATTGGCGATACCAAAATCCGACAGCGTATCGGCCAGGGCGATAATCACCAGTGAGATGGTCAAGAGACCAAACTGATGATTATCAATAATGCGCGCCAGCACGGTCATCTGCACCAGCCCGAGGCCGATGATAATCACCGTGGCGATAGCCGACCACTTGGCGCCGCTGATGGTTTTTTCACGTAAGCTCATGACTGTTCCTTCATACCTTTCTCAAACGCGTTACTGGCACAGCCAGATTGAACACGAACAGCGCACAAAAACCGGCGCGTACACAGAGTACGAGAGGGTTTTGAGCACTGCCCAGGTTCAACATGGCAAGCAAAGTCGTCTGGTGAGGAAGGCATTTAATAAGCCGCTTTATTCACAAAGCCCTTAAAGATGGTCAGGAAAACGATTTTGATATCGAACCAGACGCTCCACTCGCGGATGTATTCCAGATCGAACTCAATGCGTTTTTCCATTTTTTCCAGGGTGTCCGTTTCACCGCGCCAGCCGTTGATCTGCGCCCAGCCGGTAATGCCTGGCTTCACTTTGTGGCGCAGCATGTAGCCCTCAATCAGCGCACGATACTGTTCGTTGTGCGCCACCGCATGCGGACGCGGCCCAACAATCGACATCCCGCCGGTCAGCACGTTGATGAACTGCGGCAGCTCATCCAGCGAACTTCGGCGCAGGAAGTTCCCCACGCGGGTAACACGGGGATCGTTCTGCGTCGCCTGGGTGACCACACTGTCATTTTCCATCACTTTCATGGAACGGAACTTCCACACTTTGATCGGTTTGCCGTCCATTCCGTAGCGAGTCTGACGGAAGATAATCGGGCCAGGCGAGCTGATTTTGACCGCCAGCGCAATCCCGCACAGTACCGGGGAAATGAGCAGTAAAATCAGCGTCGCGAGCACGATATCTTCCAGACGTTTCAGGACACGGTTAATTCCGGAAAGCGGCGTGTCGTACAGCGGCACCACTGGCACACCGTTAACTTCTTCAATGCGGGAATGCAAAATGTTAAAGGTAAACACGTCAGGAATCAGGCTCACCGAGCAGGTGGTATCAGCCAGTTCGCGCATCAGGTTACGGATCGTGCTTTCCTCGCTCATCGGCATCGCGATATAGACGTTGTGGATTTTCCCGGCACGCGCATCTTCAATCAGCTGTTCGATATTGCCCGCCCATTCAGACGGCACACCGCCAGGTTTTGCATCGTGATAAACACCCACCACGTCCAGCCCCAGCCAGGGTTCTTTGCGAAAGCTGTCCAGCAACGCCAGTCCGACCGGCAAATCGCCTGCGACGGCGACAAAGCGCTTGTTATACCCGCGATTACGCAGCCAGCCCGCACCAAAGCGGATCAGCGTTCGACAGACCACTAACCCAACGCTGGTGAGCAGATACCAACTCGGATAGGTCACAAAGCTGTTATCAAAATCGCTGTTAAAAGCCACCAGACCGGCGCTGAAAATCAGGCTCAACGTCCAGTTTTGCAGCAAGAGCATCAGTTCTGTCGTGAGTTTTACGCCGCGCCACGAACGGTAAAAATCCGTCATGCCGCCGATCATCTGGAATACCACCAGCGCAATCAGCGCCATCAACAGATGCATGTATAAAAACGGCAGCCCGCTGAACTTACATACCACCCACAGCCCACCGAACATGATGGTGATGTCAGAAAAACGCTGCACCATAGAAATTAACGATGCATTCGTTTTGGCTCGCTCGCGCTTTTTTAGATTTGTCATCGTTGGTCCTGTTATCGGGTCCCCCCTTCCAGCGGAAGGGGGCAAGGATTACTGTTTCAACAGCGCCAGAATGTCCTGTGTTCGCGCCTCCATCAGCGCCGTGTCGGCCCGCGACTCCACGTTAAGACGCACAACGGGTTCCGTATTCGACGAACGCAAATTGAAACGCCACTCCGGGAACGCCATGCTGATCCCGTCGGTGTGGTCTATTTCCAGCGCCTGCGGCGCAAAATGCTGCTCCACGCGCGCTATCGCATCAGCAGGATTTTCCAGCTTGCTGTTAATCTCGCCGCTCGCCGGGAACGCCGCCATTCGGTCACGCACAAGCTCACCCAGCGTCTGGCCTTTCAGACACAGCAGCTCCGTCACCAGCAGCCACGGGATCATCCCGCTGTCGCAGTAGGCAAAATCGCGGAAGTAGTGGTGAGCACTCATCTCACCGCCGTAGATGGCATCTTCCTGGCGCATACGCTCTTTGATGAACGCGTGACCGGTTTTCGACATCACCGGCTGACCGCCTGCGGCGCTCACGACATCAACCGTGTTCCACGACAGACGCGGATCGTGAATGATTTTCGCCCCCGGATTTTTCTCGAGGAACGCTTCAGCCAGCAGACCGACGATGTAATAGCCTTCGATAAACTGGCCTTTCTCGTCGAACAGGAAGCAGCGGTCGAAATCGCCGTCAAAGGCAATGCCCATGTCCGCGCCGTGCTCAATCACCGCGTTGCGGGTATCGGCGCGGCATTCCGGCAGCAGTGGATTCGGGATCCCGTTCGGGAAATTGCCGTCCGGCGTGTTGTGGACTTTGATAAAGGTGACGGGAACGTTCAGGACTGTAAAGCGGGCTTCCAGCGCATCAACCACCGGACCCGCCGCGCCGTTGCCGGAGTTAATCACCAGCTTCAGCGGTTTAAGATTCTCAACGTTGATGTAGCCGAGCAGATGGTCGATGTACGCTTTGCGCGGGTCGATTTGTGTGTAGCTGCCGCGTTTCGCTTCATTAACCGGGGGGAAGTCGTTTGCTTCCGCCAGACGCTGCACGTCGCGCAGACCCGTATCACCGCTCACCGGGCGCGCGCCCTCACGCACCAGCTTCATTCCGTTGTAGTCCATCGGGTTATGGCTGGCGGTCACTTCAATCCCACCGTCAACGCCCAGATGGAAGGTGGCGAAATAAATCTCTTCGGTTCCGGACAGGCCGATATCCAGCACATCCACGCCTGCGTCCTGCAACCCTTTTGCCAGCGCCAGCTTGAGCGCCTCGCTGGTCAGGCGTACATCGCCGCCCAGTACAATTGTTTTTGGTTTTACATATTCGCCGTACGCCCGGCCAATGCGCCACGCGATGTCTTCATTCAGCTCTTCGCCCAGCTTGCCGCGAATATCGTAGGCTTTAAAACAGGTTAACTTTTCCATGATGACCCCTTTTTCAGGCAACAGTCGGCCCTCTCCTGTTCAGGAGATTTTATTTTTAAATTGAATAACCCTTCGATTTCGCGTTGCAACTCATCTGCCGCGCGAAAGAGGTCAGTTAGCGCTAAACCCGGCCGTAGCGATCCTCGAAGCGCACAATGTCGTCATCTTCGAGATACGAGCCGGAACGCACTTCAATCAGATCGAGAGGAATTTTCCCTGGGTTTTCCAGACAGTGCTTCGCACCCAACGGGATATAAATAGACTCGTTTTCACCGAGCAGTTTAACGTCGCCGTCAATCGTCACTTTTGCGGTTCCCGCCACCACAACCCAGTGTTCGGCCCGGTGATGATGCATTTGCACCGACAACCCTTCGCCCGGTTTCACGGTAATGCGTTTGACCTGATAGCGGTCGCCTGAGTCGATGGAGTCATATTTACCCCAAGGACGATAGACCTCGCGGTGAATGTGGTGCTCATGACGACCATCGGCTTTGATCTGCTCGACCACTTTTTTGACGTCCTGCACTGAATTGCGATCGGCAATCAACACCGCATCTTTGGTCTGGACGACAACCAGATCTTTCACGCCCACCGTGGTCACGAGACCAGACTCGGCGTAAACATAGCTGTTTTCGGTTTTATGGCTGATCACATCGCCGTGATGCACGTTGCCTTCCGGCGTGTGTGCGCTGATTTCCCACAGGGAAGACCAGGACCCCACATCGCTCCAGCCAGCGTCCATGGGAACCACAACGGCATCCGCCGTACGCTCCATCACCGCGTAATCGACAGACTCTTCAGGACAGGCGAGGAATGACGCTTCATCCACGCGGATAAAGTCCAGATCCGGGTCAACAACGGCCATCGCTTTTTCGCAGGCGCTCAGAATATCCGGGCGATACTTTTGCAGCTCTTCCAGATAACGTCCCGCGCGGAACAGGAACATGCCGCTGTTCCAGTAATACTCACCGCTGGCCACATACGCCTGGGCGGTATCAAGATTCGGTTTTTCGACAAACTGCGCCACGTTAAACGCCACGCTGTCGCCTTCGCCCGGCGTCACATCACCACGACGAATGTAGCCATAGCCGGTTTCTGGCAGATCCGGTACGATACCGAAGGTCACCAGTTTGCCGCTTTCGGCGTAAGGGATCGCCGCACGAACCGCCTCGCGGAAGGCATCTTCCTGCTGGATAACGTGATCCGCCGCCAGCACCAGCATCATCGGGTCGCAATCTGGGCTGCTGCGTTGTGCCGCCAGTGCGGCCAGCGCGATGGCCGGTGCGGTATTACGCCCAGCCGGTTCAAGAATGATGTTTTCAGTCAGTTTGTTCAGCTGACGCAGCTGTTCCGCGACGATAAAACGGTGCTGCTCGTTGCAAATCACCACCGGGCTTTCGCACTCCACACCGTTCAGGCGCGACACCGTGGTTTGCAACATGGTGAGTTCCCCTTTCAGGCAGAGGAACTGCTTTGGATAGAGCACGCGGGACAGCGGCCACAACCGACTACCAGAGCCACCCGCCATCACAACCGGGTAAAGTTTATTTTGACTCATGTTTATCCCCGTATATCTGCAATAAATTGGCTAAGCACGTTCTCTTTTTCGAGCGTGCGTTCGGCATATTGACGTGCCACCGTGTTCTGTTTTGGCATGGCGAGTGCCCGTTCAATGCCCGCGACCAGCGCAGGGACTGATTCTGGTTCAACGCAAACCGCGATCTCCGGGTAGGTGTCGCACAGCTGACCAAGTTCGGTTTCTGGCTCCGCAGTGATCACCGCGTTGCCCCCCACGGCCAAAATGTTGGTCAATTTCGACGGCAGTACCGCATCCGCCGCGCCGCGCTTTTGCACGACCAAATGGCAATCGCCCATCTTCAGTAACGCAGGCAGTGCCTCGTAGGACTGAAGCGGGAAGAATTTCACGTGGGTCAGGCCGCGTTCGCTGACCATTTTCTCCAGTCGCGCTTTACCGCCACCCTGCCCGACAATCACGAATGTCCAGGGCTGATTGCTCAGCTGCGCGGCGGCATCAATAACGCTTTCCAGCCCCTGTTTTTCGCCAATGTTGCCTGAGTAAAGAATGATTTTTTGGCCGTCCGGTAAACCGAGCTGCGCACGCAAGGCCAGCGCATCGCTCTCGCTCACATCACGAAAACGGGCCACTTCTGACCAGTTCGGGAAGAAAATCAATTTTTTAGCCGGAACGCCTTTCTCCTGCGCTTTGTTCATCATTGAGCGCGAGATCGTTGAGACGTAATCGACGTTATGCAGATTGCTGCGCTCAAAGGCGCTGGCGAGTTTGGCCACCTTGCCACTCTTGCCTTTACCCGCCATGCCCAGGCCGAGCATCGCGTCAACTTCGTAATCCTGAATATGCAGGATCGTACGTGCGCCCGAGAGTTTGCCCAGCAGGCGCATGCCTGGCGTGCAAAACAGCGTGGGCACCACACCGATGATGCGGTCTGGCTTCCAGCGACGCTGCGCCATCAATGGGAAGAAGCTGCTGAGCGCAAAGCTGCCCAGATGAATCAGGCGCTTCAGCGTCGAAGGCTGTTTAGGCACATACAGCGGACAGCGCCAGACGGTCGCATTGCCCACTTCACGGCGATAGCGCCAGCTGGAATAACGTTCGCCAACTTTCCATTCCGGGTAGTAAGGCGGGGCCGTAATGACCCGCACCTCGTGACCCTGGCTGGCCATCCACTCGACCATTTCACCTGTGTATTTGCCGATACCGGTCAGTTCAGGTGAATAATTGATGCCGTACACTAAGATTCTCATAAACCGGGTGCCTCAACCTGACGCTCCGCAAGGAAGTACGCGCGGCTGTTGTCATGCACGTTATCGCTTGCCAATAGGGCATCTGGCGTTAGCCAGCGGTAAGCATCATGTTGTGAATCAGGCAGGTTCAGATCGGCCTGATTCACTTTCAGGCAAAAGCCCAGCACCACGTAATGAGTGCTGAAATCGGTGCCAGAAAAGTTATCGTCATAGAAGTGCTGCCAGATCCCGTAAAACTGGCCTGCCGTCATCGGCAGGCTCAGCCCCAGTTCCGCCAGCGTGAGGCGCTCGAAAGCGCGCTCAAGCCGTTCATCCTTTTGTACGCGTCCGCCGGGGACGAACCAGTACCCTTGCGCAGGGCGATTGGTTCGTTGACCCAGCAGGAACTCCCCTCGCTCGTTTTCCACAATCAAATCGATGGATATCAGCGGGGTAGAACGCACTACCGTGGCAAAATCTTCCTGACTTAAAAACATGATTACCCCCGGAAGCGGTGCTGGTTTTCCAGGAACCACTGGTAGGTGCTTGCCAGCCCCTGCTCAAGTGATACCTCGTGATACCAGCCGAGCTGATGCAGACGCGTCACGTCCAGTAGTTTGCGCGGCGTGCCGTCCGGCTTGGTGGCATCAAACACCACACGGCCTTTGTAGCCGACCACGTGCGCGATGGTCTGCGCCAGCTCGCGGATCGTGCAATCCACTCCGGTTCCGACGTTGATGTGCGAAAGCATCGGCTCGGTATTTTCCTCCCAAACTTCGCGATCCAACTCCATCACGTGAATGCTGGCAGCGGCCATGTCATCAACGTGCAGGAACTCGCGCATTGGCGTACCGCTTCCCCACACCACGACGTCTGGCGCACTTTCCGCCGTCGCTTCATGGAAACGACGCAGCAGCGCGGGGATCACATGTGAGTTGCTCGGATGGAAGTTATCGTGCGGACCGTACAGATTGGTCGGCATCACCGAACGATAATCGCGGCCATACTGGCGGTTGTAGGATTCGCACAGTTTGATACCGGCAATCTTGGCAATCGCGTACGGCTCGTTCGTCTCTTCGAGCGTGCCCTGCAGCAGTTCGCTCTCCGCGATCGGCTGCTTCGCCAGCTTCGGATAAATGCATGAAGAGCCGAGGAACAGCAGCTTATTCACGTTGTGCAGATGCGCGGCGTGAATAATGTTGCTCTCAATCATCATGTTTTCGTAGATGAAATCCGCCGGGTACGTGTTGTTGGCGACAATGCCGCCAACCTTTGCCGCCGCCAGATACACCTGATCGATACGTTCGTTCGCAAAGAATGCCTGCACGGCTTGACCGTCAAGCAGGTTCAGTTCGTCGCGGGTACGCACCACGACGTCTACATCACCGCGCTGCTCAAGCTGACGGACGATGGCAGATCCCACCATCCCACGATGTCCGGCGACAAAAATACGTTGTTTGGTCATTCTCAGGACTCCAGCGCGATGGCAACCTCGTAGCCATGGGACTTAAGCAGAGAGTGTTTTTTCGCCGCTTCGAGATCCTTGGCCACCATTTCAGATACCATTTCCTGCAGGGTGATTTCCGGTTTCCAGCCCAGTTTTTCATGCGCTTTGGTTGGATCGCCGAGCAGGGTTTCTACTTCAGCAGGACGGAAGTAGCGCGGGTCAACTTCAACGATCACATCGCCCGGTTTCACGCCTGGTGCATCATGGCCAGTAACAGAAACCACGATGCCCTTCTCTTCAACGCCGGTGCCTTCGAAACGCAGTTTGATACCCAGCTGTGCTGCGGCCATCTCGACGAACTGACGCACGGAATACTGCACGCCGGTCGCAATCACGAAATCTTCCGGGTTGTCCTGCTGCAACATCATCCACTGCATTTTCACGTAGTCTTTCGCATGGCCCCAGTCACGCAGGGAATCCATGTTGCCGAGGTGCAGTGTCTTCTCAAGGCCCTGAGCGATGTTCGCGATCGCGCGGGTGATTTTGCGGGTTACGAAGGTTTCGCCACGGCGTGGGGATTCGTGGTTGAACAAAATACCGTTACACGCATACATGCCGTAGGATTCACGGTAGTTCACGGTGATCCAGTAAGCGTACAGTTTTGCGACAGCGTACGGAGAGCGCGGGTAGAACGGCGTGGTCTCTTTCTGCGGGGTTTCCTGCACCAGACCGTACAGCTCAGAGGTGGACGCCTGGTAGAAACGGGTTTTCTTCTCAAGACCCAGGAAGCGAATGGCTTCCAGCAGACGCAGCGTGCCCATGGCATCAACATCTGCGGTGTATTCCGGGGATTCAAACGATACCGCTACGTGACTCATCGCACCCAGGTTGTACACTTCATCAGGCTGCACTTCCTGTAGGATACGGGTCAGGTTGGAGGAATCGGTCAGATCGCCGTAATGCAGATGGAATTTCGGATTCGCTGAATGTGGATCCTGGTAGATATGGTCCACACGTTCAGTGTTGAATGATGAAGCGCGACGTTTAATACCGTGAACTTCATACCCTTTTTCCAGCAACAGCTCCGCCAGATAAGAACCATCCTGTCCGGTAACGCCGGTGATGAGAGCGACTTTAGACATGTTTATTTTCCTCTACTTATGAATTCATTCAGTTTCAACGCGTTCGCGTATCACCACTGCGGGGTTGCCACGGCAAATCTTATTTGCCGGAAGCGATTTAAAAACGCTGCTGCGTGCACCAATAACCGTGCCATCGCCAACAGTAATACCAGGTGCAACAAAAACATCCGTCGCGAGCCAGCATTTTTCGCCAATCACAATAGGCGTGGCATTAATATCAAAATGCGGACTCATAAAATCATGACTGCCGGTACACAAATAACACTTCTGAGACACCACGGAATGTGCGCCGATGGTAATTTCACCCAGGGTATATAACACCGCGTCATCCCCTACCCAGGCATAATCATCGAGTGTTAATTTCCACGGATACGTAATTTTGACTGACGGACGAATAACCACATTCTTGCCGATTTTTGCGCCAAACATTCGCAGTAAAAAGGCGCGCCAGCGATACAAAACCTGTGGCGACCAGGCAAATAATGTTGCCTGCACAGCCCACCACAATTGCACCTTAATTCCATTGCCGCCCCGAAATCCTTTGGGAACGGAAAAACCACTGAGATCCTGCATAACATTCCCTTATATTCAGACTTTGTTATATAAGGCTTTCGTTTTGCCCGTCGTTTTCAGACGGAATAAATAGGATAATTCCGCCCAGAAGCCCGGCACGCGTAATATATTGCGCTGCACTTTTTTGGCATCCTGGCATAATTCCAGATTATTCGAGGTTGACACGCCGCCCATTGAGAACTCTGACACCAGGCCTTTAATTCGACGGAACGGATAACCTGATTTATACAGGCTGGCAGCCAGCGCATAATCAGATGACACCTTATATTGCAAATCATAGGGGTGTTTTTTCAGCCCGACTGTCGGGAAGAAAATTGCCTGATGACTGGCCGGTAAACTGTGATAAATATACCAGCCGGGTTTCGCGCTACGGGACACTTTATTGCCATCACCAAAATCCAGCAGCGCATCGCCGATGACCATTGCGTCGTCTTTCTGACGCGCAAGTTGACGCGCAAAAAGCGCCACGTCTTCGTGGAAGATATCGCCCGAATTCAGGAAAATGGTATAGCGCCCCTGCGCCATCTCGATGCCTTTATTCATCGCATCGTAGATGCCTTTATCTTTCTCACTGATGTAGCGTAAGTTGAACTCCCCGTTCAGTTTTTCGAGAAATTCAGCCGTGCCATCATTTGAGCCGCCGTCGACCACAATCCATTCAAACGTGAGGCTGGGATCGCGTGCCAGGTTGCGCAGCGAGCGCCAGGTTTTTACTACCCCTTCGTGGTTGCGAAAGGCGACAGTAATAACGCTTATATTCATCATTGTTCAAGCTGCCTCTGCGTTGGCTTCATCTGTTCACCCCAGTCACTGACTTGTGTCAGCGCCTGGGAATTGTCCGCCTTGCCGCCTTGATGCAACTTGAATAAGTTTGAATATCGAAACATAAACCACCTCATTTCGTCATACCCGCGTAATATTGAGCGCTTTACGCAAAATAAACGGACACACAATTAAGAATGCATATTCCGGGCTAAATATTGACCCGGTAAAAAACAGCGACACCGGCGTAAAAAGATAAAGCTGCACACGAAAGTTTTGATTATCACCGAATGCATTGAGCATCATTTTGAAAACTTTAAACATGTACCACAGCGTTAACAGCACTGCGAACCATGAGAAATAAATAATCAGCAGATACAGACCATTGTCTATGGTTTTACCGACGTCCGCACCGTTAAAGATTCCGAATGATGCAACATATTCATAAAGTGAGCCAAATCTGACTACGCCATCGATATGGGTTAAAGAATACCCAACCATCACCAGCGGCCCAATAATTCGATAATAAGAAGACGAGCCTTCCGTGCCTAAATCACCCAGACGCGTTGCGATGTAGGGAAATGCAAAAACAATGCCCACTAAAAACACGGTTAGCGAAATTATTGCTAACGGTAGTTTTTTCTTGATCGCGTCTTTGTTCAGATACTGAAATGCCCATTCAAGCAGGTAAAACAGGATAAACGTCATTACCCCAGAGAATGAGCCTGACAGGACAATCCCTGCAAGAATCATAGCATCGGTCTTGGGGGTTTTGATACCAAACTGTTTGATGCTCAGCCAAATTGAGATTAATGCCAGAGCGAAAAATGCGGGTTCAAAATAAAGCGCCGTGGTTCGCTTACCACCAAATTTAATGAAGTTCAGTACATAGCTGTTACTGTAAATGAGATATTTCGAAATTATTTCCATCAGGCTACTGCCGCCGGTCAAAATAATTTGCGCCATTTCCAATGCAGCAAGCACAACAATGAATGTCACGGCAATATAAAAGAATCTAAGGATTTTCCTATAATTGTGCGGGGAAATCGTTTTAAAACGAATACTCCACACCATGCCAATAATAATCACGATATAAACGAACAGCATGGTGGAGGTAACGTATTTGCTCGCGTCCAGCGACTGACCGAAGACATAGTTGAAAGCCGTTAAGCCAAAACCGAGCCCCAGGGCAATCATCAGCTTCTTGATGCTGATTTTCTCAACGTACATCAACAGCAAAACGGGCAAGAAGGTGACGATGGTTATCGGAAAACTTTCGCCGAGCTGGGCAATTTTGACGTTGACCAGCAGGTATATAAGCGGAAGCAGCAGATAACTACAGATTCTGATAGAACGAGACATATTCCTCCAGCATCTGTTGGCCGCTGTACGCTTTACGGCTGCGGTTGCGGAACGATTCCAGGTCAGTGCCAAAAACAGCCTGTGCGATGTCCGCCTTGGCGTGTTGCACCAGCGGTAAAACCTCATCTTCGCTGAAGGTTTTTCCGCCTGATTTTTCCAGCACTTCACGCGCAGCATCACTGTGGGTTGCAATGACCGGCACGCCAATGGACAGCGCTTCGCACAAAATCAGCGGATAGTTATCCACGCGCGAACTGAAGACCAGAGCATCCATTCCGTTCAGGGCGCTCATCAGCTTGCGCTTATCGGTTTCGAACCCGTGGTTGGTGACGTTATCGCCCTCAAACGGCGAGAATTTACCGAAGGTGTGCAGCTCAATTTTGTCGCCGAGCGCCATCATGTCGCGTACCAGCCGCTGATTGGTTTTCCCGTCGTAGCGCAGATCGTGTGCCACCACGGCGATTTTCGGTTTACCAGGGGTCACGGCCACCGGCGTGAGTTCCGCCAGAATTTCTTCGGTCGCCACATCAATACCGTTGTTAATGATCTGGCAGCGGCCCGGGCCGTACAGGCTATTAAACGCATCGGCGACGTGCTGACTTGGCGAGATAAAAGTACACCCCAGCGCCAGCATGTCACGGAAGAGCTGACGTTTGCCGGCCACCAGTTTGTGCGCGCGATCCACTTTTACCGGGGGATAATTAGAAAGCGTCGGACATTTCTGGCAGTTTGTTTTCCAGCCTTCGCAGCCGTCGGTAAAGGCGCAGCGACCGGTGACGCTCCAGTGATCGTGTAAGGTCCACACAAATGTGGTGTCCGGTTTGTGTGCCTGCACGTTCTCGCAAAACGCCACTACCTCTTCCAGGTTGAGCCAGTAGCTGTGCAATACGTGGAAATGCAGCACTACCGGGCCGCTGGTGCGGGTCACGGTGCGATAAAGGCTTTTGAGATTCCCAAACAGATCGCGGTTAAACAGGCGGAACAGCGCGATATTGGCCATCGACGTCAGGCGCGGCGTCTGCTTTAAGACCTGAGGATAATTATCATGACTGACGCTTTTTTTGCCACCTTTGCCATAGCCGTAGACAAAACGTGACTGAAGACCTTTTTGCAGCGCGCGCTGATGCAAATCCAGCGCGACGCCTGCCGCCCCGCCCTCTGCCAGGCGAACGTTAAATTGAAGAATATTCATTTGATGACCTTCACACGGGCTTTTTCACCGGTGACAAGTGCGTTATCAGGAATGCTGTCCAGCACCACGCTGCCCGCGCCGATAGTGACGTTATTACCTACGGTAATTTCACCGATCATGACGACGTTTGCGCCCAGTTCGACATTGTTGCCAATCACCGGGCACGCCAGACTCGCCGGGCCACGGTTGCCGAGGGTCACGCCGTGGCGAATCGTAAAATCATCACCCGCGACGACAAATTTATTGATCACCACGGCATAACCGTGATGAATGGTAAAGCGTCGCCCAATGGTGGCTGCAGCCTGAATTTCGTAACCAAACAGACACTCGGTGATGATGCGATACAGCACCAGAATCGGTGCCGCCCACAGATTATTGAGAACATTTTTTTTGCGCCAGACGGAGCAAAAATGCGCAATACGGTACGCCAGTACCATGCAGCACGGGCGCAGGCTCCAGCTGTTGGCGCGGAAATCTTCCAGAATCATTATTTCCCCCGCAGCCCATCAGCCAGACGCTTGGTATTGCGTACGGAAAAGAGCGTCAGCAGCGTGCGCCAGTTCATGCGCTTATTGCGGATCTGATACAGCGTAAAAAGCTGATATTTACGGCTGGCACGGTCAAACTTATCTTTGTGCTTACGGTAAAAGTGGAAGTAGCCAGAGAATTTCTTTGGTGACGAGGTGATTTGCATCTCACCGTGATTGATATGCAGAATTTGCGTGGCGTCGTCCACTTTCCACGGTTCGCCATATTCCACCACCATGCGCAGGAAAATGTCGTAGTCCTGCGCGGCTTTCAGTTCGGTATCAAACAGGCACTCTTTGAAACGCCACGCCCAGGTAAAGACCTGATTGCCAATAATATTGCGCTTGTAGAACAGGCGACGAGAGTACGGTGACTTTGGATACAGCGGCAAGCTCGCCGGTTGGGAATAAACTTCACCCTCGCAGACATAGTCATTGGCGTACAAGAATGCATGCGTCACCAGCTGATGCTTGTGCGCCAGGAAAATGGACAAACGGTTTGGCGTCCATTCATCATCATCATCAATACCCGTGATGAACTCCCCGCCAGACTGGAGAATCGCCTGGTTTCGCACGGCACACGCGCCGGAATTAATGTCATTGTGGATATATTTCACCCGCGCATCGCCAAGTTCTTCAACAAACTTTTGTAACTGCTCATAAGATGAAGAGCAGTCATCGACGATGATCATTTCCCAGTTGTCGTAGTCCTGACGTAATACCGATTTAATCGCGCGGATCGCCAACTGCTGACGATTCCAGGTCGGCATATAAATGGAGATCAAAGGGCGTTGTGTTGTCATTTTCTTCCCCGAATGGCTGGTTGTTTCTGCCCTCACCCATCGTCCCAGACGAGAGACGATACAATTCCCTCTCCCGTCGGGAGAGGGTTAGGGTGAGGGAAAACGGTTATTTACTGTCAGACTTGTATTCGTACTCGTAATACCCGTAATCCTGGTATCCCGTCGCACGGCGGAAGATGGAGTTCAGAATCACCCCTTTCACGTCAATGCCGTTCTGCTCGAAGCGGTTCAGGCTGGTTTCCACTTCCTTCAACGTGTTGACCGCATAGCGAGTCACCATCAGCGTGGTGCCAGCGTGGCGACCGACCACGGCGGCATCGGTCACGGCCAGAATCGGCGGGGTATCTATCAGAACGAGATCGTAATGTTTGCTCGCCCACTCAATCAGTTGCGTGAAACGCTCGCTCATCAGCAGTTCGGAGGGATTCGGTGGCACCTGACCGCGCGGTACAAGGTCAAAGTTAGTGATCGACGTCGGCTTGGCGCACTGCTCAATTTCCCCTTTGCCGAGCAGAATCTCCGACAAACCGTTGACGTTGTTGGTCCCTAACAGTTCGTGGGTGTAGCCCTTACGCATATCGCAGTCGATCAGCAGCACGCGTTTATTGGTTTGACTCACCACCGCCGCCAGGTTGGCGCACACGAAGGTTTTACCAATCGATGGACTCACACCGGTCATCATCAGGACGTTATTTTTGGCCTGCATCATCGCGAAGTGCAGGCTGGTTCGCAGGCTACGCACCGCTTCAATCGCCAGATCCGTGGGGTTACCTACTGCCAGCAATTGGCTCTGTTTGTAGCGTTTAACTCCTTTGACGGTTTTGACGCTATCCCGCGATTTCTGCCATTCCGACAGCGGGATGCTGGCGTAAACGCTGATCCCATTCTCTTCGAGCACCTGCGGGCTTTCGATTCCGCGATTGAACAGGGAACGCAGCAGCACGCCCATAATCGACAGCATCAGACCGAGAATAATGCTGCCCAGAACGATCAGCGCTTTTTTCGGTTTGAGCACACCCGGTTGGGTGATCGCCGGGTCAACGATACGGACATCGCCAACGGTACTGGCTTCGGTGATCTTCAGCTCCTGCTGTTTGTTCAACAGCTGCATGTACACCTGCTGGCCCGATTCCACATCGCGGGTCAGACGCACAATTTCCTGCTGGGTTTTCGGCATCGCCGTTACGCGGTTGTTGAGTTTTGATTTCTCATCTTCCAGCGCCTGACGTTTTTCCAGAAGCGTGCGGTACGCCGGGTGACGTTTGGTGTAGAGCTTCGAAATTTCCGCTTCTTTGAACGTCAACTCATTCAGCTGCGCGTCGATGTTCACCATCGAGTCGAGGACGGACTTCGCCTCCAGCGGAAGGTCGACAGAATCTTTATCCTGACGATAGGCGTTCAGTTTGTTTTCCGCTTCATCAAGATGCGCGCGCACTTCCGGGAGCTGTTTCGCCAGGAAGGCGAGGCTTTTTGCCGCCTCAGCGGACTTGCGTTCGACGTTTTGCTCAAGATAGTTGCGAGTAATGCTGTTAAGAATGTCGCGGATCTTGTCTTTGTCTTCACCGGTGAAGGTCATGCTCAATACGCCGGTGTCCTTACCATTTTCCGTTACGGTGAGATTGCCCTGCAGATTGTTGATCATCCCCAGCATCGAGAATTTGGAGACGGTGAATTTGCCGCCCTCAGCCGCCTTGATGTCGCTCACCATCATGCTCACGCCGTTTTTGGTCAGCATCTGTCCAACTTTGCCACGCGCGCTGAACCCGGCGTCGCTGGTGAGCTGGTACTGCTTTGGCCCGAGAACCTCAAGCGTGAAGACCTGATCGCCCGCCCCTTTTGGCAGCTCGAAGGTGGTCACTTTGACCATGTCATTTTGACGGCCCATCAGCCTGTCCCAGCCAGCACCAAATATCGGGAAAGTGTCTTTGGTGACACCGATGTCGAGATCCAGATCGTCAACGGTTTTGCCGAGCACCAGGCGCGACTGGATGAGCTGAATTTCAGCGTCCGACGCCGGTGGCTTATTCGCCAGCGCCGAGCCGATATCCTGCACCAGCGAGTTGCCCGAGTTCTGCTCAATTTGTACCAGCGCATCGGCGCTATAGATTGGCGTCGCAAACAGGGTGTAAATCACGGCAGCTAACGCAAACACCGCGGTAATGCCCAGCACCCACCATTTCGCCTCAACGACCGTCCCGACCAGACGACCAATATCTATTTCATCACTGCCCGAAATCGGGGCGGCAGAAGGTTTTGTTTTTTCTGTCATTGTTATCCCTGCTGAGCTTTCAGTGCCTGCGCCCACTGTTGGGCAGACTGGTCAAGTAAGGTATAAACCGCCTCAAAGGCCTCACGGCTTTTACGATACGGATCGGGAATTTCGCGTTCACCGTCCCAGTGACCAAACAGCATCACTTTGCCGCGCATCTCCGGAGCGAGTTCACACAGCGCATGGATATGGCGTTTTTCCATTGCCAGGATCAGGTCGTAATCCCGACACATCCGGCCCGAAACCTGACGAGCAACGTGCCCGTCTAAGGAGAGGTTATGTTCCTGCGCCACGTTCGTTGCGCGCTCATCAGCCCCTTTACCGACGAGCGCCCCCAGCCCTGCTGATTCGACGATCAGATTGGGCTGGTAATTTTTCAGCAGCCGTTCAGCCGTGGGGGAACGGCAAATGTTCCCCACGCACACCACCAGAATTTTGTTAAACATCGCGATTACCAGGTATGAATGTTGCGCGCCGTATCCGTCATGTAGCGGACGCCACTGATGGTTGGCAGCAACTGGTTGATCAGACGGTTCCAGCGGGCAACCGGTGCCGTGGTGACGTACACCACATCGTATGGCTGGAGTCGGAACTCAGTTGCCATAACCAGAGACGTCGCATCGGACATATCGAGCTGGTAGATGTTGGCAATTTTGCCTTTGGCACTGCCCTCGCCTTTCAGCGGACGAATAACGAAGATGCCGCTGGCGTTAGACGCCGTCATGTCGAGGCCTTCCGCATTGCCCAGCGCTTCGGTCAGGGTCATGCCGCTGAAGTCCATTTTGAGCGTGGTTTGTTTTTTCACTTCGCCCATCACGAACACTTTCAGATCGTCATTGCGCGGAACAAACAGAATATCGCCAGGATAGAGCAAACGGTTTTGGCTCAGATCGCCGTTCTGCATGAGCGCCTGGAGCGAAATACGCTCTTCTTTACCGTCGTGCGTCAGCACCACGTTGCGCCAGTCAGCAGCATCGGTCAGACCGCCTGCCGTGTTAATTGCATCCAGAATCGTCAGCGGGACGTTAGTGATCGCCTGCTGACCCGATTTATTCACTTCACCGGACACATAGGCTTTTTGCGAACGGAACGCGGCGATATTAACGTCTACCTGCGGATCGGCGATGTACGTCGCTAAGCGGCCGGTAATATCACTACGAATTTCTGCAAGCGTTTTCCCAACCACGTGGACTTTGCCGATATAGGGATAGAACATCGTGCCATCTGGCTGAACCCAGTTACCGGTGTCGCTTGAGCTACGATATTGTCCAGCGGGGGTGGTCAGTTCAGGGTGATCCCAGACGGTCACACTCACCACATCACCCGGACCTACACGGTATTGGTAGCTCGCAATTTCCTGGTCCAGAGACATATTCGGCTGCGCCACATTGGGACGCGGACGTAATTGTTCGACAAGGCGTGGCGTTAATGGATAAACATTCACCATTTTGTCGAGATCAAAATCAGCATCCTGTTGCTTGATCACATCCTTGCCCACTGTTGACATATTGCTGCCGGGAAAGACCGTACAACCACTCATCAAGGTCACAGACACCAATAATGGCATCAATTTCATTTTGGATTTCATCATTGATTATTTATCACTTTGGCAGAGTAATTATCCTGTGCAATTTAAATAAGCGCGGATCGTTTTGGCATTCAGAATGCAGTTAATCAAAAAGAAATATAACTGGCATCATTCCTAAAAAAACCTTATTCACCCGCTGGCTATTGACAGAATAATCGAGGCTGATTCACACGCTTTCAGGCACGCTACCGCCCTTGGCTTTCAGTTACCAATCCACTGACGAAACAATGTGTTATGGATATACACCCTCTTAAAACTGGCTTTCGCGGATATATTATCCGGCACATTTAGCAGCCAGGCCGAATTGAAATTCAGCCCCGAAGACCAGTACAAAAATAGCAACAAGAAGATTTAGCATTTGATGCTGGGGGAATTGTTGCAGCTAACCTAATAGCAGGCAAGGAGACATCTGTCCTAATATTGGTTTTTAAGAATAATATTAAGCGCAAATTTTCGCAGTTTTAGGAATTTCTTCATATTGACTTATACCGATCCTAAATTAGCGGATGCGATATATCCTAATTATTACCAGATATACAAATTTAAACTTCCCAATGGAAATAGTACGGTTATTACCCTGAGGTATTTCTTTTGCATTGATTAAGAGAAATCTCAGCATGGCATTGCAATTTCCGCCCACATTATCCATGATCGAAGTGTGACAAATGTCATATAACTAAAGGTACTGCAATTACTATGGAATGGATTGCCGATCCGTCAATCTGGGCCGGGCTGGTGACGCTGGTCGTCATCGAATTAGTCCTGGGCATCGATAATCTGGTTTTTATCGCCATACTTGCCGATAAATTGCCCCCGGCGCAGCGCGACCGCGCTCGCGTAACCGGTTTGCTGTTGGCAATGGTAATGCGCCTGCTGCTGCTGGCCTCTATCTCCTGGATGGTCACGCTGACCAAGCCGCTTTTTACCTTCCACGACCTGAGCTTCAGCGCGCGCGATCTGATCATGCTGTTCGGTGGGCTGTTCCTGCTGTTTAAAGCCACGGTCGAACTGAATGAGCGACTGGAAGGAAAAGACAGTGATAATCCAACCCAACGGCGCGGCGCAAAGTTCTGGCCAGTTGTGGCGCAAATTGTGGTCCTCGACGCGGTCTTCTCCCTGGATTCCGTAATTACCGCCGTGGGCATGGTCGATCACCTGGCGGTGATGATGGCCGCGGTAATTATCGCCATTACCCTGATGGTCATGGCGAGCAAGGCGCTGACCCGCTTTGTGAACAGCCATCCCACGATTGTCATTCTGTGCCTGAGTTTTCTGCTGATGATTGGCTTTAGCCTGGTGGCAGACGGTTTTGGTTTCTCTATTCCAAAAGGCTATCTGTACGCGGCGATTGGGTTCTCGGTCATTATTGAGACGCTGAATCAGTTGGCAATTTTCAATCGACGCCGTTTCCTGTCCGCCAATCAAACATTGCGTCAGCGGACTGCCGAGACGGTTTTGCGTCTGTTGAGCGGCAAAAAAGAAGATGCCGAACTTGATGCGGAATCTGCTTCGCTGCTTGCCGATCACGACGATAGTCAGATTTTTAACCCGCAAGAACGCCGGATGATTGAGCGGGTGTTGAATCTGAATCAGCGCTCTGTCAGCAGCATCATGACGTCGCGCCACGACATTGAGCACATTGACCTCAACTCACCCGAGACGCAGATACGCGCGCTGCTGGATAAAAACCAGCATACCCGCGTAGTGGTAACGGGCGGCGATGATGAAGACGATTTGCTCGGCGTGGTGCACATTATTGACCTGTTGCAACAGTCTCTGCGCGGCGATCCGCTGGATTTACGTGTGCTCGTTCGACAGCCACTGGTATTCCCCGAAACATTGCCGCTGCTGTCTGCCCTTGAGCAGTTCCGTAATGCACGAACCCACTTTGCCTTTGTGGTGGATGAATTCGGGTCAGTAGAAGGGTTGGTGACGCTGAGTGACGTAATGGAAACTATCGCAGGTAATCTGCCGAACGAAATCGATGAGATTGATGCTCGCCATGACATTCAGAAAAACGCTGACGGGTCCTGGACGGCAAACGGCCATATGCCGCTGGAAGATCTGGTGCAGTATGTTCCCCTGCCGCTCGATGAAAAGCGCGAATATCACACCATTGCCGGATTGCTAATGGAGTATCTACAGCGTATTCCGAAGCCGGGCGAAGAGGTTCAGGTGGGTGATTACATGTTGAAGACGCTACAGGTCGAAAGCCATCGCGTGCAAAAAGTGCAGCTTATTCCGCTACGCGGAGAAGATGATTTAGATTACGAAGTGTAAAACAGAGCCGGGCAAGCGTTTGTCGCGCTTGCCCGGCTAGAAATCAAAGCTTATCTATCAGCTTCTTCACGTCCTTGCCGTTTTGCGAATTTTTGTTTTTGTCCGCCCAGTCATTCAGACGACGTTTCGCTTCATCTTGCAGGTGTTTACGCAGAATCTGGTCAACCTGGAGGCTGTAGTTCAGCTCCTGCCATTTTCCGTAAACGTTCAACGGAATAGGCGTTTCTTTCAGGAAATCGATGAGTTTGCCTTCCCCTTCCCAACCGGCCAGCACGCGGACGTTGAATCGCGTATCCGTCGTCTCTTTCACCAGATCCATGGTGCCTGCGCCCGTCATATTCAGAAGCGAAGATTGCCCCTGCATATTATCAAGCTTTAACTGGCCGTCATCCAGCGTCAGATCGGCCGTAAACCTGTCGAGTCGCGTCGCGCTGTCATAGTTTTCAGTGGCTTTGACGCTGCTGCTGCGTTCCACAGCCTGCTGCACAAGCTGCTGGAAGTTCAGGCCTTCCATGCGGCTATCGACCAGGTCAACATGCGCCGTTCCCTGCCAGCTGCGACGAAATGCTTCCGCATCAATTTTATCGCCGGAAAAATCACCCGCCATCGTCAGATTGCCGGTTAGGGCGATAGGATAATCGAAGGCTTTCAGGATGGTACCGATCTCAATGTTATCAAGACGCGGCTGGAACTCGGCTTTCGCCATTCCTTTACGCACGTCCAGAAGACCGGGCAGCGAAATATGCCCCGCGCCCATTTGACCACTCAATTCGGAGATAACCAGCAAACCATTATGGTTCAGCATCTGGCTGCTGACATTGGTGAAATCCATACCACGCCAGCGCACAGTGTTGGCTTTAAGCTGAATATCCGCGGTGAAACTACGCAGCCCGTTGTAATCCGGTTGATCGACATTCGAGGCAATAACAGGACGCGTTTGTGTAGGCTGATTTTGCCCCTGCTGCACGGTCTTATCGTCGGTGACCACAGTTTGAGAGACCAGCAGATTTTCCAGATTCAACTTATCCAACTGGAGATCAACGACCCATTTTGGCTGTTCACTCAGCACTACGCTGGCGCGTCCTTTCAGCGTACTGTCGTTGGCCTGCAGGTTAAGATTATTCAGCTCAAGCTGCTTATGTTCTTCGCGCCAAATTCCCTGCAAACTGCCCTGCCCGGTAATCCCCTGAGCCGGTAAATCGACACCGGACAACTGCCAGTTAAGCTGGGTGATATCCGCTGTAAGCTGATGCGGATAGTCGGACGCATTGACGTTCGCATTCATCGACAACGTCAAGTCGCGCTGATTTCGGTTGATGCGCCCTGAGAAGTCAACGGTCGCCACATGATGTTGATCCTGTTCCATTTTGAGGTTGATGTTACGCAGTGTGATCTGCTCTTCATCCTCATGCTGGAACACCAGCACGCTATCAACCACTCTCAGGCTACCGATATCAAACGACCAGCCGGCATCATCCGGGACGTCAGGTAACGAGTTTTCACGCGGCGCGACCGGCGCATCCCCTTTGCGAACGGCTTCGGTTTGCGGAGTCAGTTGAATGACCGCGCCTTTCAGCATCACCTGCTCCACCTGCAACTGATGCGACAGCAGCGGAATTAAGGCCACGTCAAGACGCATATTGTCTGCAGAGACCAGGGGAGCGGAGGCACCAGGCGCTGTCAAAGACATGCGACCGGAAAGAATGCTAAGCTGCGGCCAAACGTGCCAGCGAAGTGACCCATCAAGCTTCAGTTCATACCCGCTTCGGGCTTCGACCTGCCGCACCATATAGCTGCGGAAATCATTGGGGTTAACCAGCAGAACCAACGCCGAAAGGCCAGCAACAAGCACAACCAGCAAAATCATCAGCGTCGTAAGAACTCTTCTCATGGCATCCTCGGTGAACGGCCTAAATTCAGTCTTTATCGATACGACTGGCAACCGCGCCCTGCTGATCGCGATACTTTGCATCCTGCCGGCGGTTATAAGGACGATCGGCCGGGCCGGTTAACGGCTCGAAGCTCAGTGCACCGATCATCATTCCAGGACGTAATGCCAGGGGCAGTTTCCCGGCGTTGAAAAACTCCAATACAATATGACCTGACCAACCTGGATCGATACGGTGTGCGGTGACGTGAACCATTAATCCCAGCCGCGCCAGTGAAGAACGCCCATCGAGCCAGCCAACCAAATCAGCAGGCAATGTGACGGATTCAAACGTGACCGCCAGCGCCAGTTCGCCGGGATGCAGATAAAAAGCTTCACCTTCTGCCAGCACGATTTCGTCACTCATCACACGATCAAGTGCGGCGCTGACTTCGTCTTTCGGCCCGCTCAAATCGATATAGGCAGCGGTATGACCACTAAACGTGCGGAATTTATTGCCCAGACGCACATCAACGGTCACGCCGTTAATTCGCTCCACGGGTGGACGCGGGGTGATAGACAGACGGCCTTCGTCCAGCCAGGCTTCTATATCACGGTCACAAAGACGCATGCCACTTTCTCCTTTGCTGCATCAGAACCTGAAGCCATACTGGCCTCAGGGCAAATCAGGTTATTTCTGAACGGTACACAATTTGCGCGAATTATTCAAAAAACTGACTGATTTTCGCTTTCAGAATATCGATGGCAATGCGGTTTTTACCCCCGCGCGGCACGATGATATCGGCGTATTGTTTAGACGGTTCGATAAACTGCAGGAACATCGGCCGTACCGTTTTTTGATATTGCGCCATGACGGAATCCATCGAACGGCCACGCTCGTTGACGTCACGTTTGATACGACGCATGAGACAAATATCCAGCGGTGTATCGACGAAAATGGAGAAGTTCATCGCTTCGCGCAGGCGCGCGTCGGTCAGCAACAAAATGCCTTCCAGAATGATGACCTTCTTCGGTTCGATGTGAATGGTGTCCTGCGTACGCGTGTGATCAACGTAGCTGTAGACCGGGAGATCAATAGGCGTGCCGTTTTTGATCATTTGTAAATGCTGGAACAGTAGACTGTGATCCATGGCATTGGGATGGTCGTAGTTGGTTTTTACACGCTCTTCCATCGACAGATGCGATTGATCTTTGTAATAGCTGTCTTCGGGAATGACGCCGATGTGTTCATCACCAACCTGATCGCGCAGTTCACGATAAAGCGTACTGGCAATAAGACTTTTACCTGAAGCCGATGCGCCGGCGATGCCGATAATGACGCACTGATGGGACTTATCAGTCATAAATTTAGCGACCTGATTAACCTGGATGTAAAGGAAGGACGACGCCGGAGCGTCAAACGCCGCAATTATAGGGATTTCGCTTGCGTGATACTAGTCGTAAGCGCAGCTAATGCGTGAGTCATTCCAAAGTCGTTCATTTCTGCCTGACACAAATTTTGATGGTCAAATTTAACGCATTCATGATGAAATTTCTGCAGACTAACTATTTAATAACTCTATGATGGCAAATTATGAGCAGTCGGCATATGAATTGTAAATTGTTTGTACTAGCATAATCCAAATTCAAATTTCAACTCGTCCGGACCTGGTTCCTGGCGGCATGGCGTCCCTGGATAAAGCGGTAATGAATAAACAATACCAGCGCGTTTTGGTTACTACCCCACATCCAGTGCTACGGCTTGTC
Organism: Lelliottia sp.; assembly: GCF_045627565.1. Taxonomy (NCBI): domain Bacteria; kingdom Pseudomonadati; phylum Pseudomonadota; class Gammaproteobacteria; order Enterobacterales; family Enterobacteriaceae; genus Lelliottia; species Lelliottia sp. The sequence goes on from NZ_JAZQNX010000007.1 coordinate 81,155, forward strand.
AGTCTTGGTCTGGTAACGTTCATATTTACCCTTTTCTCGCTCGAACTGACTCGATTCGGAACGTTGCTGGCGCCGTTGTGGTTCCCGACCTCAATCATGATGGTCGCGTTTTACCGCCATGCCGGAAAAATGTGGCCGGGTATTGCCCTCGCCTGCTCCCTGGGGAATATTCTCGCTACAGGATTATTGTTCAGTTGGGAGTCGCTTAATGTCTTGTACCCCACGATAAATGCTATCGAAGCATTTGTGGGCGCGCTGCTGCTGCGTAAAATGTTGCCCTGGTATAACCCCTTAAAAAATCTTGGCGACTGGATACGTCTGGCGATCGGCAGCGCCGCGATCCCGCCGTTGCTGGGTGGTGTGCTGGCCTGGCTTTTAGTTCCCAGCGAGGAGCCACTGCGCAACTTTCTGGTGTGGGTATTATCGGAATCTATTGGTGCGCTGGCGCTTGTCCCGCTAGGACTGCTTTTCAAACCGCACTATTTACTGCGCCATCGCAACCCAAAACTGCTGCTTGAAACGCTCGTCACCATGGCGGTCACGCTGGTGCTATGTTGGGTTGCGATTACGTTCCTTCCGTGGCCGTTTACCTGCGTCATCGTATTGCTGATGTGGAGTGCCGTACGCCTCCCGCGGCTCGAAGCGTTCCTTGTTTTTCTGGTCACGGTAATGATGGTGTCACTGATGATGGCGACCAATCCGACCCCCATGACCACTCAAAATACCAGTGTCATGCTTAACGCACCGTGGTTGCCGTTCCTGATGATGCTGCTTCCCGCGAACGTCATGACCATGGTGATGTACGCCTTTCGTGCCGAACGTAAGCACATCACCGAAAGTGAAGAACGTTTTCGCAATGCCATGGAATATTCGGCGATTGGCATGGCGCTGGTCGGGATTGATGGCCAGTGGCTGCAGACCAACAAAGCGCTGTGTGAGTTTCTTGGCTATTCCCAGACCGAACTGCAGTCACTCACGTTTCAGCAACTGACCTGGCCTGAAGATTTACATACCGATCTTGAGAGCCTCGAGCAACTGGCGCGCGGTGACATTAACAGCTACTCGCTGGAGAAGCGCTATTACACCCGTAACGGCGAAGTCGTCTGGGCGCTGCTGACCGTCTCGGTTGTGCGTCATACGGACGGGTCACCGCTCTATTTTATTGCGCAAATCGAAGATATTAATGACCTCAAACACACCGAATGGGTGAATAAGCGCCTGATGGAGCGTATTACGCTGGCGAACGAAGCGGGCGGCATTGGTATCTGGGAATGGGACCTGCAGCCTGACGTCATCAGTTGGGACAAACGCATGTTCGAGATGTACGAAATCCCGGCGCACATCAAGCCGACCTGGCAGCTTTGGAACGACAGTATTATTCCCGAAGATCGCGCGTACGCCGAGCAGGTTATTCGCGATTCGCTGATGGCACGAGTGCCCTTTAAGCTTGAGTTCCGCATCCGCGTGAAAGAAGGCGTACGTCATATCCGTTCCCTTGCGAACCGAGTGCTGAACAAGCAAGGCGAAGTCGAACGGCTGCTCGGCATTAATATGGACATGACCGAAGTTAAGGAACTTAACGAAGCATTGTTCCAGGAAAAAGAGCGTCTGCACATCACGCTCGACTCCATCGGTGAAGCGGTACTCTGTACTGATGTCGATATGCACGTCACCTTTATGAACCCCGTTGCCGAGAAAATGAGCGGCTGGACGCAGCAAGAAGCGATGGGTCAGCCGATTTTGAGCGTGTTACACATTACGTTCAGCGAAAACGGTCCGCCGATGGAAAACATTCACAGCGGCGATATGTCACGTTCCGACATTAATCAGGATGTCGTACTGCACAGCCGCACCGGCGGAACGTTCGATATTCATTACAGTATTACCCCATTAAGCACGCTGGACGGACATAACATCGGTTCCGTTCTGGTCATTCAGGATGTCACCGAGTCACGTAAAATGCTGCGCCAGCTCAGCTACAGCGCCTCGCATGACGGCCTCACCCACCTCGCTAACCGCGTCAGTTTTGAAAGCCATTTAAAGCGCCTTCTGCAAACTGTTCATGACACGCATCAACGCCACGCGCTGGTGTTTATCGATCTCGATCGCTTCAAAGCGGTGAACGATACCGCAGGACACGCCGCGGGTGATGCGCTGCTGCGCGAGCTCTCGTCGCTGATGCTCAGCATGCTGCGCTCCAGCGACGTGTTAGCTCGTCTGGGTGGCGATGAATTTGGTCTGCTGCTTCCGGACTGCAACGTGGAAAGTTCGCGCTACATTGCCGGGCGTATCGTTCACGCCATCAACGATTACCAGTTTATGTGGGAAGGTCGTCTGCATCGTATCGGTGCCAGCGCCGGGATTACACTGCTTGATGACAGCAACTATCAGGTTGCGGAAGTGATGTCTCAGGCCGACATCGCCTGCTACGCGTCCAAGAATAATGGCCGTGGCGTGGTGACGGTGTACGAACCACAGCAGGAACGTATTCACAGCGCGCGGGGCATGATGTCGCTGGATGAGCAGTGGCATATGATCAAAGACAATCAGTTGCTGATGACGGGCCGTAGCGTAGCCTCTCCGCGCATCCCGGAAAGCAGTAACTTCTGGCTCATCTCTCTGCGACTGTGGACCAGCCAGGGCGACGTTGTAGAAGAACAGGCGTTCCGCTCAGGTCTGATGGAGCCGGATCTGTTACATGCGTTGGATCGCCGCATCTTCCAGACATTTTTCCGCACCTACGCCACGCAAGTCGCAACTAAGGGAATGGGTGTGGCGCTGCCGCTCTCAGCTGAAGGGCTGTCCAGCACGACGCTGGTGAGCGAACTGCTCGATTTACTGGAAAAAAGTCCTCTGCAGGGACGCTTGCTGCATCTGGTTATTCCGGTAGAAACCCTGCAAAATCAGGATGTTCACATTCAGAATGGATTACAAAAACTGCGTCTGGCGGGATGCCGAATTGTGCTGTGTCACGTCGGGCGCAATATGGATGTGTTTAATCATCTCACCCCGCACATGGCTGATTATCTGTTGTTGGATCCTGAACTGGTCACCAACGTTCACGGTAACCTGATGGACGAAATGATGGTGTCTATCATTCAGGGACACGCCCAACGACTCGGCATGAAAACCATCGCCGGGCCAAGTAACCAGCCATTGATGATGGATACGCTTTCCGGAATTGGTATCGATTATATCTACGGCGACTGCATTGCCGAGCCGCAGCCGCTAGAGCTGCTGCTCAATACCAGCTATTTCGCGATCAATTAGGCCGAAACCCTATTCATCAGGCTTTCGCAAGTCTGGCGTCCAGCCGTCGGTGTACCAGATATGCAGCAAAGCATAGGAACGCCACGGCTGCCAGCGCTGGGCATAGCGGCGAATTTGCGCCGGGGTCATACCGGCAAAACGCTGCTTAATCAGATAATCATCCGGTAAAAATACGTCTTTCGCCTGCCAGCCGCGCAGCGCCAGATAGTTCGCCGTCCAGCGCCCTATCCCCGGACGGGTTTGCAGCGCCTTCATGCCCGCATCAATGTCCTCCGGCGGTCGCAGCGGAAACGTCCCCTCCACGACCGATTGCGCCAGATGAATCAGCGACTCTGCGCGTTTAACGGGCATCCCCAACGCCTTGAGCGCCAGCGGATCGGTGCCTGCAAGTGCCGCTGCCGTCGGGAAACAACGGTATTCAGGGAAATCTTTCAGCGGTTCGCCGCACAACGCTACAACTCGCGACGCCAACTTTGCCGCCATCGATACGCTCACCAGTTGGCCAAGAATCGCCCGCACGCCCTGTTCAAAGGTATCCATTGAGCCGGGTAGACGTAATCCAGGCCGAGCCGCCCCCAGGTCGCCTAACGTCGCGGCTATCTCCTGCGGGTCACAGCTAAGATCGAACAGGCGCTCAATGCGCTCAAGACAGACCTGCGCAACGGGAATTAACCCTTCGCTCAGGGTGACGCGTAACGTGCAATTGCCAACATCAGGCGTGACGCGAAACATCCCCTGATGCCCGTTATACGCGAAACTCCGCGCGTAATAGGCGTCAGTCACGGTTTCGATGCCCGCCACCGCACGCGCACTCAGAAATCCAAACATCCATTGCCAGTCATAAGGTGGTTTCCAGTTCAGGGTATACATCGCTGCTCCTTTTCATCTGCTCCTCAGCATAAACTGTCTTTCTGTGCGCTGCCTTGCTTTCATATTCCAGTTGTCGCGAGCGTGACATTTCGCTAAAGTCTCGCCCCTTCTCAACGGCATGGGGACTTCGTCAGTGTTTATTGGATTTGACTACGGTACGGCAAACTGCTCAGTGGCAGTGATGGACAACGATCAGCCACGTCTGCTGAAAATGGAAAAAGAGAGCACCCTGCTGCCGTCGATGCTGTGCGCACCGACGCGTGAGGCGGTGAGCGAATGGCTGTATCGCCATCATCAGGTTCCCGCCACCGCGACGGAAACCCAGGCGCTGCTGCGTCGTGCCGTGAATTTTAACCGCGAAGAAGATATTGATGTGACGCCGTCGAGCGTCCAATTCGGATTAGCCTCGTTGGGCCAGTACATCGAAGATCCCGAAGAAGTTTACTTCGTCAAATCGCCAAAATCCTTTCTCGGTGCCAGTGGACTCAAGCCGCAGCAGGTCGCCCTGTTTGAAGATCTGGTCTGCGCCATGATGCTGCACATCCGTCACCAGGCGCAAACGCAGGTGACGGAAACGATCACCCAGGCGGTGATCGGACGCCCAATCAACTTCCAGGGCCTGGGCGGCGATGACGCTAACCATCAGGCGCAGGGGATTCTTGAGCGTGCTGCGCACCGCGCTGGTTTCCGTGACGTCGTATTCCAGTATGAGCCGGTGGCTGCCGGTCTGGATTTTGAAGCCACGCTGCGTGAAGAAAAACGCGTGCTGGTCGTCGATATCGGCGGCGGAACCACCGACTGTTCCCTGCTGCTGATGGGCCCTGAATGGCACACGCGCCGCGATCGCGAAAACAGTCTGCTAGGCCACAGCGGATGCCGCGTGGGCGGTAACGATCTGGATATCGCGCTGGCATTTAAAAGCCTGATGCCGCTGCTCGGCATGGGCGGACAGACCGAAAAAGGCACCGCGCTGCCGATTCTGCCGTGGTGGAATGCCGTCGCGATTAACGACGTCCCGGCGCAGAGTGATTTCTACAGCACCGCCAACGGCCGTTTCCTGAACGATCTGATGCGCGACGCACAGGACGGTGACAAAGTGGCGTTACTGCATAAAGTCTGGCGTCAGCGTCTGAGCTATCGCGTGGTGCGTAGCGCCGAAGAGAGCAAAATCGCACTTTCTGACGCCGCAGAACACGCCGTCACGCTGCCGTTTATCAGTGATGAACTGGCCACTGCGATTTCGCAGCACGGGCTTGAAACCGCGCTGTCTCAACCGCTGCAACGCATTCTGGAACAGGTGCAGCTGGCGCTGGAAAACGGCAACGAGAAGCCCGACGTTATCTATCTGACCGGCGGTAGCGCCCGTTCACCGCTGATCAAAAAAGCGCTGGCGGAACAGCTGCCGGGCATTCCTATTTCTGGCGGCGATGATTTTGGCTCGGTGACCGCAGGGCTGGCCCGATGGGCGAAAGTGATGTTTAGTTAACTGTTCCCGGATTACGTCACCCTCTCACCTTCTTTTGAGAGTGAGTGAAACCGGCAGCTATTGAATAGTAACGGAATTCGAGAGTTTCGAAGCGAGGCCTTAGTCCGGCTGTAAATCGCCGAGATGTTTCCCTATGGCCGGGGCGCGGCGCATGGATGCGCCGAGAGGGAGCCAGTCGTGCAGGTTTTCATTTTTAAGGCCCCATCAAATCTGACAGGCATAGCCAGAATATAGGCATCGGACCGTCCAGGTACACCTGCCTTCATTCAGACAATTCCAGACAGTCCTTCATATTTCCTCCATTTTTCCGCGGCGTTACGTGTCTAAACTAGTATCATTCCCCGAAGTATTCAGGATGAGAACGTATAACGATGAAAGGCAGTAACACATCTCGCTGGGCAATCGCCGCAGGTATCATTGTGGTAGCGCTTGCCGCCGCCTGGTACTGGCACAGTCACTCCTCGTCGAATGAGGCGACAACGCAGCAACAGCGTCCCGCTGGCGGTGGCCGTCACGGCATGCGCGGTGGCGCACTGGCACCGGTGCAGGCTGCCACGGCTGTCAGCAAGTCGGTTCCTCGGTATCTCACCGGACTCGGTACGGTAACCGCGGCCAACACGGTCACCGTGCGCAGCCGCGTTGATGGTCAACTGATGGCGATACACTTCCAGGAAGGCCAACAGGTGAAAGCGGGCGATCTGCTGGCCGAAATCGATCCGAGCCAGTTCAAAGTGGCGCTGGCTCAGGCGCAGGGACAGCTCGCAAAAGACAAAGCCACGCTGGCTAACGCCCGCCGCGATTTAGCCCGTTATCAGCAGTTGGTGAAAACCAGTCTGGTGTCTCGTCAGGAGCTGGATACCCAACAATCGCTGGTCAGCGAAGCCCAGGGCACGATTAAAACGGACGAAGCTGCTGTCGCCAGCGCGCAGTTGCAGCTCGACTGGAGCCGAATCACCGCCCCGATTGACGGACGCGTCGGCCTCAAACAGGTGGATATCGGCAATCAGATTTCAAGCGGTGATACCACAGGTATCGTGGTCATCACCCAAACCCATCCTATCGATTTGGTCTTTACGCTGCCCGAAAACGAAATCGCGACCGTCGTTCAGGCCCAGAAAACTGGCCAGCCGCTGGCGGTCGAAGCCTGGGATCGCACTAACAAAGCAAAATTGAGTGATGGTACGCTGCTGAGTCTGGATAACCAGATTGACGCGACGACGGGTACCATCAAGGTGAAAGCGCGCTTTAACAATCGGGATGACGCCCTGTTCCCTAACCAGTTCGTCAACGCCCGCATGCTGGTCGCTACGGAAGAAAACGCGGTGGTGATCCCAACGGCGGCGCTGCAAATGGGTAACGAAGGCAATTTTGTCTGGGTACTGAACAGCGACAATAAAGTCAGCAAACACCTCGTGAAACCGGGTATTCAGGACAGCCAGACGGTGGTGATCAGCGCCGGTCTCTCCGCAGGCGACCGCGTGGTGACTGACGGGATCGATCGCCTGACGGAAGGCGCGAAAGTGGAAGTGGTGGACGCGCACAGCGCCACCACGGCAAGCGAAAAACCCGCGAGTCGCGAACACACCAAACAGGGAGCGAACTCCTGATGCAGGTGTTACCACCAAGTTCGACAGGTGGGCCGTCACGCCTGTTTATTATGCGCCCCGTCGCCACCACGCTGTTGATGGTGGCGATCCTGATCGCGGGGATTATCGGCTACCGTTTCCTGCCGGTCTCTGCCCTGCCCGAAGTCGATTACCCAACGATTCAGGTGATCACCCTCTATCCTGGCGCCAGCCCGGACGTGGTGACCTCCGCCATTACCGCGCCCCTTGAGCGCCAGTTTGGGCAGATGTCCGGCTTAAAACAGATGTCTTCGCAAAGCTCTGGCGGCGCGTCTGTGGTAACGCTGCAGTTCCAGCTGACGCTCCCGCTCGACGTCGCCGAGCAAGAGGTACAGGCCGCGATTAACGCCGCCACCAATCTGTTGCCGTCTGACCTGCCCAATCCGCCGGTTTACAGCAAAGTGAATCCCGCCGATCCGCCGATCATGACGCTCGCCGTCACCTCCTCCGCCATGCCAATGACGCAGGTGGAAGATATGGTCGAAACGCGCGTGGCGCAGAAAATTTCTCAGGTGTCCGGCGTCGGGCTGGTGACGCTCTCCGGCGGACAGCGTCCGGCCGTGCGCGTCAAACTCAACGCGCAGGCGATTGCAGCGCTAGGGCTGACCAGCGAAACCATCCGCACAGCGATCGTCAGTGCCAACGTCAACTCGGCGAAAGGCTCGCTGGATGGCCCGACCCGCGCGGTCACGCTCTCCGCGAACGATCAGATGCAGTCCGCCGATGAATATCGCCAGCTGATTGTGGCCTACCAGAACGGCGCGCCGATTCGCCTGGGTGATGTCGCCACCGTTGAACAAGGGGCTGAAAACCGCTGGCTGGGCGCGTGGGCCAACAAAGAGCAAGCGATCGTGATGAACGTTCAGCGCCAGCCCGGCGCGAACATTATCGACACCGCCGACAGCATCCGTGCAATGCTCCCGCAGCTGATTGAAAGCCTGCCAAAATCCGTAAACGTAAAAGTACTTTCCGATCGCACCACCAACATTCGCGCCTCCGTCAGCGACACGCAGTTTGAGCTGATGCTGGCGATGGCGCTGGTGGTCATGATTATCTATGTGTTCTTGCGCAACGTCCCGGCAACCATTATTCCCGCTGTCGCCGTGCCGCTGTCGCTCGTCGGCACTTTCGCGGTGATGGTTTTCCTCGATTTCTCGATCAATAACCTGACGCTAATGGCGCTGACCATCGCCACCGGATTTGTGGTCGATGACGCCATCGTGGTCATCGAAAATATCTCGCGCTATATCGAAAAAGGCGAAAAGCCGCTGGCAGCCGCGCTCAAGGGCGCGGGCGAAATCGGCTTTACCATTATCTCCCTGACCTTCTCGCTGATTGCGGTGCTGATCCCGCTGCTGTTTATGGGCGATATTGTGGGCCGGCTGTTCCGCGAATTTGCGGTGACGCTGGCGGTAGCGATTTTGATCTCCGCCGTAGTGTCGCTGACGCTGACGCCAATGATGTGCGCCCGCATGCTAAGCGCCGAATCGCTGCGCAAGCAAAACCGCTTTTCGCGCGCGTCTGAGCGCATGTTTGAACGCATTATTGCCGCGTACGGACGCATGCTGGAAAAAGTGCTTAATCATCCGTGGGCAACGCTAAGCGTAGCGCTCGGGACGCTGGCGTTAAGCGTGATGCTGTGGATTGTTATCCCGAAAGGTTTCTTCCCGATTCAGGATAACGGGATTATCCAGGGCACGCTGCAGGCACCGCAGTCGGTTTCATTTGCCAGTATGGCGCAGCGTCAGCAGGCGGTGTCGGACGTTATCATGAAAGATCCGGCGGTCGAAAGTTTGACCTCGTTTGTTGGCGTCGACGGCACTAACCCTTCGCTGAACAGCGCGCGCTTGCAGATCAACCTAAAGCCCCTGGATGACCGTGATGACCGCGTCAATACCGTGATTGAGCGCCTGCAAAGCGCGGTGGCTAAAGTGCCGGGCGTTGAGCTATATCTGCAACCGACGCAGGATCTCACCATCGATACCACGGTGAGCCGCACCCAATATCAATTTACGCTTCAGGCCACCAGCCTGGAGGCGCTCAGCACCTGGGTTCCACAACTTGTCACTAAACTCCAGGAACTGCCGCAACTTTCAGACGTGAGCAGCGACTGGCAGGATAAAGGGCTGGCGGCATACGTGAACGTCAACCGCGACACCGCCAGCCGTCTGGGTATCAGCATGGCCGATGTCGATAACGCACTGTATAACGCCTTTGGTCAGCGGCTGATCTCCACGATTTACACCCAGGCCAACCAGTATCGCGTGGTGCTGGAGCACAACACCGAGCAAACGCCAGGGCTTACGGCGCTGGATACAGTGCGCCTCACCAGCAAAGACGGCGGCATTGTGCCGTTGAGCGCTATTGCGACGGTTGAACAGCGGTTTGCGCCGCTGTCGATTAACCATCTGGATCAGTTCCCGTCGACCACCATTTCGTTCAACGTCCCGGATAACTATTCGCTCGGCGAAGCGGTTGAGTCGATTCTGAACGCAGAAAAAACGCTGAACTTCCCGGCGGATATTCAGACTCAGTTCCAGGGCAGCACGCTGGCGTTCCAGGCCGCGCTCGGCAACACCATCTGGCTGATTGTCGCCGCCGTAGTAGCGATGTATATCGTGCTCGGCGTGCTGTATGAAAGCTTTATCCATCCGGTGACGATCCTGTCGACCCTGCCGACCGCAGGTGTTGGTGCGCTGCTGGCGCTGATGATTTCCGGCAGCGAGCTGGACGTCATCGCCATTATCGGCATCATTTTGCTGATCGGTATCGTCAAGAAAAACGCCATCATGATGATCGACTTTGCGCTCGCCGCCGAACGCGAACAGGGCATGGCACCGCGCGACGCGATTTTCCAGGCCTGCCTGTTGCGTTTTCGTCCCATCCTGATGACCACCATGGCGGCGCTGCTGGGCGCGCTGCCGCTGATGCTCAGCACCGGCGTCGGTGCGGAACTGCGCCGTCCGTTAGGAATTGGCATGGTGGGCGGTCTGCTGGTGAGCCAGGTATTGACGCTGTTCACCACGCCGGTGATTTATCTGCTGTTTGACACCCTGGCGCTGAAGATGAAAGCCCGTTTCCCCAAACGTGAAGAGGAGGCGTAAGTGAAGTTTTTCGCCCTCTTCATTTACCGCCCGGTCGCGACGATTTTGATTGCGGTCGCCATCACGCTGTGCGGCGTGCTCGGCTTCCGCCTTCTGCCGGTAGCACCGCTGCCGCAGGTGGATTTCCCGGTCATCATGATCAGCGCCTCGCTGCCGGGCGCCTCGCCAGAAACCATGGCGTCCTCGGTTGCCACACCGCTGGAGCGCTCGCTTGGGCGCATCGCCGGGGTCAACGAAATGACCTCCAGCAGCTCGCTGGGTAGCACACGCATTATTCTGGAATTCAATTTTAATCGCGATATCAACGGCGCGGCGCGCGACGTGCAGGCAGCAATCAATGCCGCGCAAAGCCTGTTGCCGAGCGGAATGCCGAGCCGTCCAACCTATCGCAAAGCGAACCCGTCCGATGCGCCGATCATGATTTTGACGCTCACGTCGGACACCTATTCGCAGGGTGAATTGTACGATTTCGCCTCCACCCAGTTGGCGCAAACGATCGCCCAGATTGACGGCGTGGGCGACGTGGACGTTGGCGGCAGTTCCCTGCCCGCCGTGCGTGTGGGATTAAACCCGGAAGCGCTGTTTAATCAGGGCGTGTCGCTGGACGACGTGCGCAGCGCCATCAGCAATGCCAACGTGCGCAAACCGCAGGGAGCAATTGAGGACAGCAGCCATCGCTGGCAAATACAGACCAACGACGAACTCAAAACCGCCGCCGAATATCAGCCGCTGATTATTCACTACAACAATGGTGCAGCGGTGCGTTTGAGCGATGTGGCCAGCGTCACCGATTCCGTCCAGGACGTGCGTAACGCCGGGATGACCAATGCCAAACCGGCCATTTTGCTGATGATCCGCAAGCTGCCGGAAGCCAATATTATCCAGACGGTGAAGAGTATTCGTGCCCGACTGCCGGAACTCCAGGAGACGATTCCGGCGGCCATCGATCTGCAAATCGCGCAGGACCGTTCGCCGACGATTCGCGCCTCGCTGGAAGAAGTCGAACAGACGCTGGTGATTTCAATTGCGCTGGTGATCCTGGTGGTGTTCCTGTTCCTGCGATCGGGACGTGCCACGCTCATCCCTGCCGTAGCGGTGCCGGTCTCGCTGATCGGCACGTTCGCCGCCATGTACCTGTGCGATTTCAGCCTCAATAATCTGTCGCTGATGGCGCTGACCATCGCCACCGGATTTGTCGTCGATGACGCCATCGTAGTGCTGGAAAACATTTCGCGCCATCTGGAAGCGGGTATGAAACCGCTGCAAGCGTCATTGCAGGGAACGCGAGAAGTCGGCTTTACGGTGCTCTCCATGAGCGTATCGCTGGTGGCGGTTTTTCTGCCGCTGCTGCTGATGGGCGGATTACCGGGGCGATTGTTACGCGAATTTGCCGTTACGCTCTCGGTGGCGATTGGCATTTCACTGGTGATTTCGCTGACCCTCACACCGATGATGTGTGGCTGGATGCTCAAACGCAGCAAACCGCATTCACAACCGCGCAATAAAGGTTTTGGCCGCGTGCTGGTGGCAATGCAGGAAGGCTACGGCAAATCGCTGAAATGGGTGCTGAACCATACGCGGATTGTTGGGCTGGTGCTGGTGGGAACCATTGCGCTGAACGTCTGGATGTATATCACCATCCCCAAAACGTTCTTCCCTGAGCAGGACACCGGCGTACTGATGGGTGGGATTCAGGCGGATCAGAGCATTTCGTTCCAGGCGATGCGCGTGAAGCTGCAGGATTTCATGAAGATTATTCGCGAAGATCCTGCCGTGGATAACGTCACCGGTTTTACCGGCGGCTCACGAGTGAACAGCGGAATGATGTTTATTACCCTGAAGGCGCGCGGCGAGCGCAACGAAACTGCCCAGCAGGTGATTGATCGTCTGCGTGGCAAACTGGCTAAAGAGCCGGGCGCAAACCTGTTTTTGATGGCCGTTCAGGATATCCGCGTCGGCGGACGTCAGTCGAATGCGAGCTATCAGTACACGCTGCTGTCCGACGACCTGGCGGCGCTGCGCGAATGGGAGCCCAAAATCCGTAAAGCACTGGCGGCATTGCCGGAGCTGGCAGACGTGAATTCCGACCAACAGGACAACGGCGCGGAGATGAACCTGACCTACGACCGCGAAACCATGTCGCGGTTGGGGATTGACGTTGCAGCCGCTAATAGCCTGCTGAATAACGCGTTTGGTCAGCGGCAGATATCCACTATTTATCAGCCGATGAACCAGTACAAAGTGGTGATGGAAGTCGATCCGCGCTACACCCAGGATATCAGCGCGCTGGATAAAATGTACGTCATTAACAACGATGGCAAATCGATCCCGTTGTCTTATTTTGCCAGCTGGCAACCGGCTAATGCGCCGTTGTCGGTGAACCATCAGGGGCTGTCTGCTGCCTCGACGATTTCGTTTAACCTGCCGACCGGCTCGTCGTTATCCGAAGCCAGCGACGCGATTAATCGCACCATGACGCAGCTTGGCGTACCGTCTACCGTGCGCGGCAGTTTTGCCGGTACTGCACAGGTGTTCCAGGACACCATGAATTCGCAGGTGATTTTGATTCTGGCGGCGATTGCGACGGTCTATATCGTGCTGGGCATTTTGTATGAAAGCTACGTGCATCCGCTGACGATCCTTTCTACTTTGCCGTCAGCAGGCGTGGGTGCGTTGCTGGCGCTGGAGTTGTTCGATGCGCCCTTTAGTCTCATCGCCCTTATCGGGATCATGCTATTAATAGGTATCGTGAAGAAAAACGCGATCATGATGGTGGACTTCGCCCTCGACGCGCAGCGCAACGGCAATATGTCGCCTCAGGACGCCATTTTCCAGGCCTGCATTCTGCGTTTTCGCCCGATCATGATGACCACGCTGGCAGCCTTGTTTGGCGCGCTGCCGCTGGTCATTTCCAGCGGTGACGGCTCTGAACTGCGCCAGCCGCTGGGGATCACTATCGTTGGCGGGCTGGTGATGAGTCAGCTATTGACGCTTTACACAACGCCGGTGGTGTATCTGTTCTTCGATCGCTTGCGAGTGCGTTTTTCGCATAAAAACAGAACGACGGTAACCGAGTAAATGACCGATCTCCCTAACAACGTGCGCTGGCAACTGTGGATTGTCGCCTTCGGCTTTTTCATGCAGTCGCTGGATACGACGATCGTCAATACCGCCCTCCCCTCGATGGCAAAAAGCCTTGGGGAAAGCCCGCTGCATATGCACATGGTGATTGTCTCCTATGTGCTGACAGTAGCCGTGATGCTGCCTGCGAGCGGCTGGATGGCGGACAAAATCGGCGTACGAAACATCTTTTTCACCGCCATCGTCCTGTTTACCCTCGGCTCGTTGTTTTGCGCAAAGGCCGATACGCTGAATGAGCTGGTGATGTCGCGCGTGTTACAGGGCGTGGGGGGCGCAATGATGGTGCCCGTCGGACGACTGACGGTGATGAAAATCGTCCCACGCGAGCAGTACATGGCGGCGATGACCTTTGTCACCTTACCCGGTCAGGTCGGCCCGTTGCTCGGCCCGGCGCTGGGCGGGATTCTGGTCGAATACGCCTCCTGGCACTGGATATTCCTGATCAACCTGCCGGTTGGCATTGTCGGTGCCATTGCCACATTATGGTTGATGCCGAACTACAAAATGCAGACGCGGCGCTTTGATATTTTCGGCTTCGTGCTGCTGGCTGCAGGAATGGCGACGCTCACACTGGCGCTCGATGGGCAAAAAGGGTTGGGGATCTCCACGCTCACGCTGTGTCTGCTGATCGTTATCGGGATCGCTTCCATCCTCTGGTATCTGTGGCACGCGCGTGACAATGACCGCGCGCTGTTCAGCCTGGCGCTTTTCCGTAGCACCACGTATCGGATCGGGTTGTTTGGCAGCTTCGTCGGACGCCTCGGCAGCGGCATGCTGCCGTTTATGACGCCGGTATTCCTGCAAATTGGGCTGGGCTTTTCGCCGTTCCATGCCGGTTTGATGATGATCCCGATGGTGCTCGGCAGTATGGGGATGAAGCGTATCGTGGTGCAGGTCGTGAATTACTTTGGCTATCGCCGGGTTCTGGTCGTCTGCACGCTTGGTCTGGCGCTGATAAGCCTGGTATTTATGGCCGTGGCGCTGATGGGCTGGTACTACGTTCTGCCGCTGGTGCTGTTCTTCCAGGGGATGATTAACTCGACGCGCTTCTCGTCCATGAACACGCTGACGCTGAAAGATTTGCCCGATGAACTGGCGAGCAGTGGCAACAGCCTGCTGTCGATGATTATGCAGCTCTCGATGAGCGTTGGCGTCACCGTCGCGGGGCTGTTGCTCGGAATGTATGGTCAGCAACATCCTGGCGCCGACACCGCCGGTGCTCATCACGTTTTCCTGTATACCTATCTCAGCATGGCGGTGATTATCGCCCTGCCCGCGTTGATTTTCGCCCGGGTTCCGAATGATACCAGCAAGAACGTCGTCATCGGCCGACGCAAAAGGAGTGAACGATGAAATTCTGGCGTCCCGGCATTACTGGCAAACTGTTTCTGGCCATTTTCGCCACCTGCATCGTTCTGCTGATCACTATGCACTGGGCGGTGCGTATCAGCTTCGAGCGCGGCTTTATTGACTACATTAAGCGCGGGAACGAGCAGCGATTGCAGGGGTTGAGCGATGCCCTGGCCGATCAGTATGCCCTGCACGGTAACTGGCGCTTTTTACGCAATAACGACCGTTTTGTTTTCCAGATTTTGCGCTCCCTTGAGCACGATAACGACGACGACCGCCCCGGGCCGGGCATGCCGCCGCACGGCTGGCGCACCCAGTTTTGGGTTATCGATCAGGACAAACGCGTACTGGTTGGCCCCCGCGCCCCGGTTCCGCCTGACGGCACAAAGCGCTCGATTACCTTTAACGGCACGCCCGTTGGCTGGGTGATTGCCTCGCCCGTCGAACGGCTGACGCGCAATACCGATATCAACTTTGATCGCCAGCAGCGCCAGACCAGCTGGCTGATTGTCGCCCTTTCCACGCTGCTTGCCGCGCTGGCGACGTTCCCGCTGGCGCGCGGTCTTTTGGCCCCGGTGAAACGACTGGTTGAAGGCACGCACAAGCTGGCAGCGGGCGATTTCACCACCCGCGTGGATACGCGCAGCCAGGACGAGATCGGCAAACTGGCGCAGGATTTTAACCAACTCGCCAGCACCCTGGAGAAAAACCAGCAGATGCGCCGCGACTTTATGGCCGATATTTCCCATGAACTGCGTACGCCGCTGGCGGTTTTGCGCGGCGAGCTGGAGGCGATTCAGGACGGCGTGCGTCAGTTTACGCCGGAATCGGTGACGTCGTTGCAGGCGGAAGTGGGGACGCTCACCAAGCTGGTGAACGATCTGCATCAGCTGTCGATGTCCGACGAAGGCGCGCTGGCTTATCAAAAATCACCGGTGGACGTGATCAATATTCTGGAAGTCACCACCGGCGCGTTCCGCGAGCGCTTCGCCAGCCGCAATCTGAATATCGACCTGTCGTTGCCGGATAGCGCCGTGGTGTTTGGTGACCCTGACAGGCTGATGCAGTTGTTCAATAATCTGCTCGAAAACAGCCTGCGCTACACCGACAGCGGCGGCGCGTTGCACATTTCCGGCGTGCTGGATGACCGGTCTTTCGCGCTGACCTTCGCGGACACCGCGCCCGGCGTACAAGACGCGCAGTTGGAAAAACTGTTCGAGCGTTTTTATCGCACCGAAGGCTCCCGCAATCGTGCCAGCGGCGGGTCCGGTTTAGGGCTGGCAATTTGCGTGAATATCGTTGAAGCACACGGCGGCTCGATCCGCGCCGCCCATTCGCCTTTTGGCGGGGTTAGCATTACAGTAGAGTTACCGCTGGAACGGGATTTATCGAGAGAAGTATGACTGAGTTACCCATTGACGAAAACACGCCACGCATTTTGATCGTGGAGGACGAGCCTAAGCTTGGGCAACTGTTGATCGACTATTTGCGTGCGGCGGGCTATGCCCCGTCGCTTATCAGCCACGGCGATCAGGTTTTGCCGTATGTACGCCAGACGCCGCCGCATCTTATCCTGCTGGATCTGATGCTGCCCGGTACTGACGGTCTGACGCTTTGCCGTGAAATCCGCCGTTTTTCCGAAGTGCCGATTGTGATGGTGACCGCCAAAATCGAAGAGATCGATCGCCTGCTGGGGCTGGAAATCGGTGCGGATGATTACATCTGTAAGCCGTACAGTCCGCGTGAAGTGGTGGCGCGCGTCAAAACGATTTTGCGCCGCTGCAAGCCGCAGCGTGAACTGCAGGTACTGGATGCCGAAAGCCCACTGATTGTCGACGAAAGCCGCTTTCAGGCCAGCTGGCGCAGCAAATTGTTGGATCTGACACCTGCGGAATTTCGCTTGTTAAAAACGCTGTCGCACGAACCGGGAAAAGTGTTCTCCCGCGAACAGCTGTTGAACCAGCTGTATGACGATTACCGCGTGGTCACCGACCGTACCATCGACAGCCATATCAAAAACCTGCGTCGTAAACTCGAAGCGCTCGACGCCGACCAGTCATTTATTCGCGCCGTGTATGGCGTGGGGTATCGATGGGAAGCGGATGCGTGCAGAATTGCCTGATACACCCTTCATGAAAACCCGCCGTCTGGCGGGTTTTGCTTATTCGGAAATCGCAGAATGATGCCGTGAGTCGTTAGTCTGGCTCGTGGTAAACCGCTTCAATATTGTAGCCATCAGGATCAAGAACAAACGCGGCGTAATACCCCGAGTGATACTGCGGCCTGTATCCCGGCGCGCCATTATCTTTCCCCCCCGCGTCGAGGGCAACACGGTGGAAGGCATCCACCTGTTCTTTGTTTTTTGCGCTAAAGGCAAGATGCATCCGTGGCGTTGAGGGCGTGCCTTGCGTTATCCAGAAACCCCCTCCCGGATCTGCGCCTTCGTTCTCTTCGGCAGGGCCAAAACCAACCGCGGCTTCCGGGAATTCACGCCGGATAATATGGCCCAGACTCCCCAGAACGCGCGTGTAAAACCGTTTACTGTCTTCAAGATGAGTGACGCTGAAACCGGTGTGATCAATCATTCTAATACTCCTGTCAGCAAAGCAGAGTATGCAGTTAAGCATTCATTCACTGGATGATATTTGATTTGGCATAACAACAGATGATTATAAATCAGCCAATTTTCTTCACGCAAAATGCGTTCAGCTTTAACAGGGGCATGATAAGGTTGATGTTTGTCGCTTCACAAAAAGGCTTTCAGCATGAGCAATGTGTTACGAAAGAATTATCCCGAGTTAGGTGAAGTAAAGGCCCCTTATGTCCATTCAGTAAAGCATGGGCAAACACTTTATATTTCTGGACTGACTGCGTTTGGCACACCGGCGCAACATAAAGGCATTGCCGAGCAGGCTGAAGAAATATTCAGCCAACTCAGGAAAATCGTCAGCGCGGAAGACGCTGATTTCTCCGCGCTGATCAAAGTGACGATATTCATTACGTCGTTCGGCGAGATCGATGAGCTGCGTAACGTGCTGTACCGAAATTACGGTGATCACTTACCCGCCAGCTCACTCGTAGAAGTCAGCCGCCTCTTTTCACCTGATCTCTCAATTGAGATTGAGGCTATTTTCGGTCTTTGATTCTTTGTTTACAGCCGAACAGTGACCACTTTCGGCTGTAACGTCATTTTTAAAACCGCCTTAAGAGCCGCGTGTCCCGTTGCTGCCTGTAGAGTGACTGACCGATCTCCAGTCCGTTTTTTCCCAAATTTGAAACGCCTGACAGCACGTTTTGTTATGAGTTTCAACCTACCCGTTGCAAACCACGAAGGAGCAAATTCAAGGCGGTAATGCTTTGCGTTAGCCGATTATCACTCTTTTCGCCGTCTGCAATCCAGAACGCCGCTTCTGCCAGGCTGCCGTAGATCAACGAAGCTAGTGCCTGCGGATCGGCGTCGTCAACGACACCTTGATGTATCAAATTGCCAATCAGACGCTGCAGGGATTGCACACAATAGCGTTGCGATTCAGGGGAGGAGCCGCCCAATACCGCTTTTGCATCGCGCAAAACAATACGCTGAAACTCAGGTTCCAGCGCCATCTCGAGATACGCCCGACACCGGTTGCAAAAACCATCCCATGGGTCCTGAGCGTTATCAGAAATTGTCTGCAGACGCTGATCCATCTCATCGTCGATCTGATCCACGACGGCTGCCAACAAGCCTTTTTTGTCACCGAAATGATAATACAGCGCCCCTCGGGTTAGCCCTGCCTGTGCAGTCAGGTCGTCCATTGAAGTTTCTGCGTAGCCATGTTCTTTAAAAACTTTCCGGGCCATTGCTAACAGCGCGGCTCTTGTCTCTTCCATCTCGGCACGGGTACGACGAACCATAATGACTTCCTTACATACGGAGTGAATGATTATTTACATACGAACCGTATGAATATAGACTCTTATTCATACGCGTTGTATGTATTGTCGTCGCGCCACCTCGTTGTGGCAAGTAAATGCTCACGGAGGGTGAGATGGCTAATCTGTATCGAGATCTTTTTTCTGAACCTGGCACGGCACGTTTTGCAATTGCGGGTCTGCTCGCGCGAATCCCCTTGCCAATGGCGGGCATCGGCATTATCACGCTGTTCTCCCAGAAACACGGCGCCTACGGGCTGGCCGGAGCCATTTCCGCGACGTTTGTTCTGGCCTATGCCCTGCTATCGCCGCAGATCTCCCGATACGTGGATCGTTATGGACAGTCGCGCGTTTTGCCTGCGACTACGGCTATCAGTATCAGCGGATTTTTCATCCTGATAGCCGGATCCCACTGGAGTATTGCCAACGGATTTCTGTTTGTCGGTGCTGTGCTGGCGGGGTTTATGCCCAGTATGTCCGCCATGGTACGGGCACGGTGGACTGCACTGTACAGAGGCCAGCCCCGTTTACAGACAGCCTATTCGCTTGAAACGGTACTGGATGAACTGACGTTTATTATTGGCCCGCCTCTGTCGATTGGCCTTTCCATTGCAGTATTTCCCCAGTTGGGTCTGCTCCTCGCGGCACTTTTACTATTTTTTGGCGTTCTTGCCCTGGTTGTACAGCGCAATACAGAACCTCCCGTTATGGCGTTCTCTTGCGACGCCCCTGAATCGGGCTCGGTGATTCGGATGAAAGGCGTACGGCTGTTAACGATTCTCATGGTGGCGATGGGCGTCATTGTCGGCACGGTTGATATCGTGAGCGTAGCCTATGCCGAACAGCTGGGGCATCCGGCAGCGGCGAGCCTGGTTTTGTCGGCTTATGCCGTCGGTTCGTGTCTCGCGGGGTTGCTATATGGCTCGTTGAAGTTGAAGACGCCACTCTATCGGCTGTTGTGGTTGGGCGGGCTGGCAACCGCCGCAACCACCATCCCTCTGATTTTGGTCACGAATCTCACCGCTCTGGCGATAGCCATCCTGGTGGCGGGTCTTTTTTTCGCCCCAACCATGATCGTGGCTATGTCGCTCATCGAACGCCAGGTATCGGACCTTCAGTTAACCGAAGGGATGACCTGGCTGCTGGCTGGGCTAAATGTAGGGGTTGCGCTGGGTGCAGCGTTAGCCGGTCAGGTTGTTGACAGCAGTAGCGCGCGAGGTGGATTCACTGTCGCAGTCTGTGCCGCGGTCGTCGTAATACTGATGGCTTTTTTCAGCTATTTGACCTTCCAGAAGCAGGATAAATGCGCCTGAGGCGATGAACACTTAAGGATCTGAATGATGAACACATTTTCAACTCTGCCTTCTGTTCGTAGTGCGTGGATGCCGGTCATCGCTGTTGGTCTGGCGACGTTCTCTGTTGTGACGACGGAAATGCTCCCGGTGGGTTTGCTGACAGTTATCGCCGGGACGCTCGATATCTCTACAGGGAACGCGGGTCTGATGATTTCCCTGCCAGCCATGCTGGCAGCCTTATTCGCGCCATTCGTCGTTATTGCATCGGGCGGAATAGATCGACGCTTGATACTGTGTGGTCTGTTGGCGTTACTGGTAATAGCGAACCTGGCTTCGGCGCTGGCTCCGGACCTGATTATTATGCTGGCAGCTCGCACAGTTGTAGGTTTCTGCATGGGTGGAATATGGGCTATTGCAGGCGGGCTAGCGGCGCGTCTGGTTCCGGAAAATGCTATAGGCCTGGCGACATCCATTATCTTCGGCGGCGTGGCTGCTGCATCCGTGCTGGGTATCCCTCTCGGGGCATTTATTGGCGACGCTATCGGATGGCGCTGGGCATTTGGATGCATGGCACTTTTCAGCGCGCTGGTGCTGGCACTCCATCTTTCGGTTATCCCGACGCTGCCCGTTGCCGGATCTGTTCACATCAGCCAGTTCATTGCGCAACTGGGTAATCGCAAATTATTGACTGGGTTGCTGCTGACGTTGTTGCTTGTCACAAGCCACTTTGTGGCCTTTACCTTCGTACGCCCGCTTTTAATCTCAGTGTCTGGATTTAATCCACAATGGATAGGCGCGATCCTCTTCGCTTATGGTATCGCCGGCATTGTTGGTAACTTCATTGTGGGTATCTGCGCGGCACGCTACACGACGCTCACCCTGATTGCTATCGCAACAGGGCTGGTCTTGACACCACTGCTGTTCTTAACCGCAGGGCACACAACCCTTGGCGGTGGGTCGACCTTAATATTCTGGGGTCTGGCATACGGTGGGCTGTCAGTCGGGCTGATGACCTGGATGATGAAAGTCGCCCCCCGTGAAGTGGAGATAGCAAGTGCGCTGTATGTCGCCGTGTTTAATATCGGGATTGCACTAGGGGCGTGGGCGGGAGGAAAACTCATCGACACAGTCACGTTGAGAGATACGCTTTGGCTGGCCAGTGGGTTAGCGGTTGCCGCGCTCCTTTCGGCAGTCATCGCGGGTCGCACTCAAGCCCAATCCTGACCTTGATGGTGAGCCCTGACGCACTGTTCCTCACCCTGAGTAAAATTCTTTGTTTGCTCCAACCAGACATCGTGGAGCCAGGGCTGTCCATTTAGTGCCAGGAGTGGTCATAATCGTTGCAAACTCATGCTCAAATGATCACGTGTTTTTAAAGACGATTGGTGAACTCCAGGATGCCTGGGCGAAAAACAGGCTCTCGACGTTGCTCAGAAAGTAAGGGGGGGTATATAAACGTTACTTTAGACCAAATGCGAAGAAGGCTGATATCATTCATTGATAGAACAGGAGATGGCCTGGTAGCATTTTGAAGGGATAAGGCCATGGAGAACTCAGTTTTGGATATCACTATCAACACTGCACAACCTAAGCATTTTCCTGCGCTGCGCGCCATTGAGTTAGCGGCTTTTGAAACGTTACGCAACGCAGGCGCTGTGGCGGGTCAGCCTGTCGCAAACAGTCTCCAGGAATTTGGTGACTTTAGTCGCGACGGTCTGCTGCTTGCGGCCTTTACGCCTGATTTAACCCCCGTAGGATTTGTCGCAGGAAAAATCGTCAATTTATGGGTGCATGTTGCTGAAATTGATGTGCATCCCCACTGGCAGCGCCGTGGGATCGGTCGATTGCTGATGCAGACGTTGCTCTCCGCCGGACAGCAACGCGGTTTGGCTGGTGCCACACTGACAACGGATAATATGGCCGCCTTCAACGCCAAATTTTACGCCACGCTGGGTTTTGAGCGCGTGGAGGGCCACTTGTGTCCGCCGCATCTGCTCATCGAGAAAGCTGAGGAAGTAAAACATGTGCTTAACCCTGCGCGGCGCGTAGCAATGCGTTTGAATTTTTAACCACCGCAGTGATACCAGTTTTTGACTTTTCTCCGTATACAGACACGGATGCGATGGCCATCAGGAACACGTGCGATAAACACTTTCCAAAGAAAGTCTGTTTGAGTCACAGCACCTCAACAACATCAAACTCTTCTGCAATCAGCTCCATATCCTCAGCAAAATAACCTTCCTGCGTAAAGAATCGCTGATGTTCTTTCCGCCAGTATGCAAGGCTCAAATCGCCCTCACCTTCCTTTCGGGCAAACTCAGCAGTCACATCGCAAAAACGCACCAGTCGCATCGACACTAATCTGATAACGCATACCGGTACATTCTCGCCATTAAGGATGATGTTGTGACTCCCAATCCTGGGTGCGAATGCTTCTTGCTGGTAAGCGGCCAAAGAGCCACATGAGGCCGTTTTTAGACCTTTAATAACAAGATCGGCAAGCGCATTAGCCAGTTCCGGGCTATCACCAATTTGCCAGGCATTCGCGCCTGGATACTTTATTTTTAATTCGTCGACGGTACACATCACATTCCCTTATTCATCGCGTGCTAAAAATAAATCTTATACACGTTCAGGTGATTCTTAAAGTTTTTCACGAGTGAGGCGGAAAATATTTCCCCGTTTATCACATGCCAGAGGAGATCGTTGCAATTCCCATTAAAGTATCATCAAATGACAAGCGCGTAAGAACGATATACTTTAGAGATAAAAAATGGAAAATTTTAACGCATTATACTCATCCGTTATTAAAAGTTGTTATGGTCTGTCGATGGGGACAATGTGGCAACACGTTCGCATCGATTGCATCGCCTATTCCGACGATGGCTTATTCAGAAAAAAGATCTTCTTTGATATTTTGACTCAATTATTAGAAAAGAAAGTCATTAAGCTTGCAAAAAATGGCCTATTTTTGACTGGGACGCTATCAGAGCAGCTTGCGCTATTACACCATTCCTGGCCACCTTGTTCATCAGAAGACGAGAATGATGATCTTGATGAGTTTGGACTGTGGTTTTTAGTCAAAGCGCCAGCCGGGATTGTGTGGTTGACATCCGATGGTCAAGAGATATGGACTTAACGAAATGCCTTCAGCCAGAATTTTAAGCGCTATTCAAACAATGAATTACGATATAAACATTTAATTATTAATATTTCTCTACGAATATATAAAATTATCAACTAAATAGATTATATCTGGAAGAAATCCCCAGAGTGTTAATTCCGTTTCTCTGGGAGACATTCTGCGACAGCCTTATTTTTTCGAGCAGCCCGTGACTTGCGGATAATTACGGCAGACTAAATTGAGTTTTTTTTTCGGCTCGAACCCCTTATCCAACATACATTGCTGAACATTCGCGGCTTTACGAAGCGTCGGTACGTAAGGCACCGAACCGAGAGGCTGCGGATAACCGCACTGATACATCACCGCCAGCGCTTGTTTGTCGTTTTCAAGTTCATGAGAAAAATGCAGCGAAGCCCCCGCTTTCCGCCAGGAAATCAAGGAAGACGGACTCACACCAGAATCGGGCCTAATGGGATGGAAACCGCGGTCTGCGACAAAAGGCAGCGCATCTAATTGGCTCTGACTCAAAGAGTGCCCTTGATCTTGCGTGATGCAGGCTGGCGTGTCGCGGTAAACACGAATGCTGCAAATTTTGAATCCGTCTTTACGGGTAAAACCCTGCTTCTCCATGCACTGGTAATACAGGACAGATTCATTATCCGTTTTGGGAATTTCAGGGCCAGGAATTTGCTCACCACATTGACGCATCGCGTCGCGCACGCCGTTGATATCCGTATCTGGGCGCTGCCACTGAGTGAGATCCGGTGGGGGTGGACACCCTGTCAGCAGAAATACCGACGCCATCAGCAGAGGTAAAGTCATCGCAGTCGATTTTCGGAACATTAAAATCCCTTATTTATTATTGACTCAGGCTGTACGCATATTGCCCGTCTTACGCCTGCGCGACAACCTCATTCATGCGTTGATCCAGACTGAGAAAATTAACGTATAACTCCCATCAATGATCGAGAGCGCAGCTCTGCCAGCGTTGTCCCCGGCGCTGCGCATTTGTTGAGATCACGCGTTGCGAATGGCTTCAAGCCCGACACGCTGCCCGAAAGAGAGCTCCAGCGTGTTACCGTCCGGGTCAGCAAAAAAGACAAAGTAGCCAACCGGCTCGCCATAGTCTTGAGGCTCTTTTCGTAAGCACCCTTCTTCACGCGCCATCGCCGTTTTACGATCAATTTCTTCGCGGGTCGCGCAGGCAACGCCAAGGTGACCAAATTGTCCCAACGGGGTATCGGTGACCTTGTCTGCCTGCACAAGAACCAGCGCAAAAGGGCGAGTATGATCGCTTAACCACGCCACTTTACGCGCATCCGGAACGCCAGGCTCACGCGAATGGACAACTTCCATACCGGCATAGCGCTGATAGAAAGCAACGCTCTTGTCTAAATCTCTGACGACAAACGCAACGTGCGTGAAACCAACATCAATATCTTTCATAGGCAGAATATGTTCCAGGTTGAGTTCAGAACGTGCATCTTAAAAGCTCAAGTTAACTTTAGGTCAAGATGATTTCATGATTGATTTTACAGAATATTATTTTTCGTATGGACGGCAGTGATAAACCACATTTAGCCGGTTTGTGAGAGGCCTCAGCGCGGGAGGTAAACTGGCGTTGGGTGCATAAGTCTATGGATGTTCTAGTGGTTATCGTTACTGGCGGCATGGCAAAGCGCGTTGAAACAAGTGCTAGCGGGTAAAGGTTTACCTCCCTGCCCCGCAGCGCTACAATGCCCGCCCTTAAAGTACGGGATCTCCCCACCGCTGCACCTGGTGCAGGCGGATCTGACCTGTCATCAGAACGAGAACAAACATGTTTAAACCAGAACTCCTTTCCCCGGCGGGAACGCTGCAGAATATGCGTTACGCTTTCGCCTATGGCGCAGATGCCGTGTATGCGGGCCAGCCGCGTTACTCACTGCGCGTGCGTAATAACGAATTCAATCACGAGAATTTACAGCTCGGCATCAACGAAGCGCATGCCCTGGGCAAAAAATTCTACGTCGTGGTGAACATTGCGCCGCACAACGCCAAGTTGAAAACGTTTATTCGCGATCTCAAGCCGGTCGTGGAAATGGGTCCTGACGCGCTGATTATGTCGGATCCGGGTTTGATCATGTTGGTGCGCGAGAACTTCCCGGAAATGGATATTCACTTATCCGTGCAGGCGAACGCCGTGAACTGGGCGACGGTGAAATTCTGGAAACAAATGGGCCTGACCCGCGTGATCCTGTCGCGTGAACTGTCGCTCGAAGAGATCGAAGAAATCCGTACTCAAGTCCCGGAAATGGAACTTGAAATCTTCGTTCACGGCGCGCTGTGCATGGCCTATTCTGGCCGCTGCCTGCTGTCGGGTTACATCAACAAACGAGATCCGAATCAGGGCACCTGCACCAACGCCTGTCGCTGGGAATATAACGTCCAGGAAGGCAAAGAAGATGATGTGGGTAATATCGTGCATCAGCACGAACCGATTCCGGTGAAAAACGTTGAGCCAACGCTGGGCGTGGGCGCGCCAACCGACAGCGTGTTTATGATTGAAGAAGCCAAGCGTCCGGGCGAGTACATGACGGCGTTCGAAGACGAACACGGCACCTACATCATGAACTCCAAAGATTTGCGGGCGATTGCGCACGTCGAGCGTCTGACCCAGATGGGCGTGCATTCTTTGAAAATCGAGGGCCGCACCAAATCGTATTACTACTGCGCACGCACCGCACAGGTGTATCGCAAAGCCATCGACGACGCTGCAGCCGGTAAACCGTTTGACACCAGCCTGCTGGAAACGCTGGAAGGCCTGGCGCATCGTGGCTATACAGAAGGTTTCCTGCGTCGCCACACGCACGACGATTACCAGAACTACGAGCACGGCTATTCCGTGTCCGAGCGCCAGCAGTTTGTCGGTGATTTTACCGGCGCGCGTAAAGGCCATTTAGCCGCCGTCGCGGTGAAAAACAAATTCACCATGGGCGATAGCCTTGAGCTGATGACCCCGCAGGGCAACATCAACTTTACGCTGGAACACATGGAAAACGGCAAAGGCGAGACCATCACGGTGGCGCCTGGTGACGGACACACCGTGTGGTTGCCGGTACCGGAAGAAGTGGAGCTGGAATACGCACTGCTTATGCGCAATTTCGCGGGTGAAAGCACCCGTAATCCGCACAATAAATAGTTTATTAGGGTTATTTTTCACAGCCGGAAGATTCTTAGAAACGGATCACATACCGCTTCGTTTGTTACGGGTATTATCCCTTCCGCTGAAAAACATAACCCATAAATGCTAGCTGTACCAGGAACCACCTCCTTAGCCTGCGTAATCTCCCTTACGCAGGCTTATTTTTTTGCTCTAACCCAATGAAATAAATGGATTTATTTCTATAAATGTCCACACATTGACCACATCGATACAAAAAGCCTCGCAAATGCGGGGCTTTTGTTTGAACTGGTGCTGTTAGGTAAATACACATTTCGTCAGTAATGAGTATGCTTTCGACCCACTGCTATGAGCGAGGATTGGTTGTTAGCAGTTGTATTTATGACAGATAAAAAACATGACTTACATCAATGTCATAGTGAATGGAGAGCCAGTCATCTGCACATAAAATAATTTGAGCTGACACTATCCACTGTGGCAACTCAAGTTATCCTGGTTATTATTTCGATATCAATGCTGAAAACTCAGTACCAAGGACTTTTTCTGTTGAGGCCAGATATGGATAGCGATCCAGAGATAAAAGGTATATTTTCGCCTCTAGTGGTTCACCTTCTTTGAAAAATTCTCCTTCATTGTATGGCGTAGTTGTCCATGACAGTTTGTCCCGATAACCATCTTTAGTTTTAAATGAAACAACCCGGCAACGCTTGTCCTCAGGTGCTTTGACTAATGCTGCATGGTCGCCACGAGGATTACGATGGATGACTTCACAGAATTGGCCCATATAAGGTTTTCCTCTCAGATGTTCGCATTGAGAGTAACGCCTACCGCAAATAGAGCAATCCAACCTATCTGAAACAAATCCTGCACTAATGAATGCCTGTTGCGGGAAAATTTTATCTTCAAGCTGCTCCAAAACCTCTCGCCGTTGGTCGCAGTGCGTAAACCCTTTATGCGCACGACTTGCGTCTAAACAGCCCATTTGAGCTGCCACAAGTTGGTCCCACGCCTCATTCGGCATATCACGTTTTAGCAAGATCCACATCATTAATTCTGACCGTACAGCACCAATGGCACACTCGAAACCTAAGAAAAGGTTGGCAGTATCTTCTTCACCGCGATGTATCTCTTCGTGCTTAACCCGAGTAGCGTTATATAACAAAAGATCTAGCGCTAAACATTGTTCTAATTGCAACTGACTAGAGCGGGTTAGAAGCAGGAAATTTTCAGCTTGCTTTATGCCATTATTGAAGAAATTGATTACCTGTTCGAAGGTCATCTTACCTGATTGCTCCACGAGGGGGTCGTTCACGATTCCCCCCCTAATTCCTTGACAATTTCGGCAATATTAATCAATCCATCAGGAGGTCCGCTATAGTGAATCTCTTTGCAAGAACCATCTGCTTGTTGGATGATGACATCGAGCGAGGCCTTGCTATTCTGAGCTCCTTTGAACATGTCATACAGATAATTCGTTATAAGTCCGAGAGTTATGGATAGAACATTAGGATTCTGAGATAGCAGGCCTGTCGATATAAAAAGAGTAGGTCCGAACCACTCAAAGCCGTACTGTTGCAGATACGGTGGCTGATTATCCTCGTCGAAAATCTCGACATAGGGGATCTTGCTTACCTTGAGCAGGGTCCGTACCGTATCAGATTCGACGTGCTGACGAAGGTCATTGACTGACTTTGCCGTTGCTAGATTGTAGGGTAGGATTGCAAGTCCATTGGGAACTGAAACTCCGAAGTCTTTTAATTTTTCAGAAATAGAAATGTAATCGCGCACTTCTGTACTCATAGAGTTCATACCTCTGTTATGTTTTTTCAGAAATGAACATAGAAATGTGTATATTAACCATTAGCGAAGGAAGCTATACCTATCATGCGTGGTGTAGTTGCGTACTAATTTAAGCTATCTATTTGGAATTGTGAAAGGTTCACTTCTGGCACTTTGCTGACGGTCATATAATTAACGCCACAAATGTAAAATATATCAAAGCCCCGCATTAGCTGGGCTTTCTCTTTGATTACATCCAGTGGATCTGCTGCTGTCCTGACGTTGTCGGGTGTGGAGGTGCTGGCACGACCTCACCCGGCGAAACTATAAAACGCGAAAGGGTCTCGGTCGTGACGAAGGTGCAACTGCAGTTGATGTTTTGGCACTGATGGTAACGCTCTTTTGTCGTGTCAGAAAAATAGCGGCTTGTGCGAGCATGAGCGGCATGATGGCATTTAGGACAGTGAAACATGATGAGCACCCTTGAACGTTTTCAATGTACGGATTTTACTCATTTTCACTTTATAAAACAAACAGATAAAACACACTCAGCTTTCTGTTTCTTCGCTCTCATACTCCACATCCGAAACCTTCACCTCGAGCTCTAAGCCCGTCGTGTAGCCGTTCCCGTTTAGGCTGTGCACCACCCGGCTGATTATCCACGCCTGCTCGTCTATGACGCGCTTAAAGCCTTTGACCGCAACCGGCGTTTCAGGAAATAAATCAGCACGGCCATACGCCAGCGAGATTGAAAACTCCGCCACTCCGCGCTGTATTTTGTCCCACTTTGCCTGAGCGGCGCGCATGGCCTGCGCCTTTGTCGCATAGATGGTCGTCAGCTCCAGCACGTTGTCAGACTCACCGGCCATATACTCGCCCTCGCGCGCTTCCTGCTCCTTTTTGGCTTTGGCCTTTGCTGTGGTTTTGGTCGCTTTCGGATGCTGCAGCGCGCGCAGTTGCTGCACCTTTGGCTTGCGTTTCAGCTTCACCTTTTGCTTTTGCGGTTTTGGGTCTTTGGTGTGCAGCCATTTCGCCGTGACGCCGGTGTAGGCTTCGCGGTCAGCAATCGCAAACTGATGACGGTCGCCGTCGCCACGCTCAACGGTCATTTGTGGGATAGGTTTGCCGCTGGCCGTCATCCCGCTACCGGCTTTCAGGAATAACAGTTTCCCGGCTTTTACTGAGACAGACGCCCCGTTACGCTCCGCCAGCCGGGATAAAAACGCCGTGTCGGATTCCTGCGTCTGGTCAATATGCGGGATCGCAATGGCTTTCAGAGCATCCGCGACGCTGGCCGTCAGTTTGTTGCGCTGCGCGATGGTCTCAACAATCACCCCGAGCGTGGTGTCATGCCATGACTGCTCGCGGCGAGAGTTCAGCGTACCGCGAAAATCCGCACTGCGCCCCCGGATGGTCAGCGTATCGGGCGCGCCACGGTGCTCGATTTCATCGACCGTAAAACTCCCCTTATTCACCAGCGCGGAGCCCTGCCAGCCCAGCCACAGCGTCAGCTTTGCCCCGCGCGGCGGCATTTCGACAAGTCCGTCAGTATCATCGAGCTCGATATCGAGCTGGTCGGCTTCGAATCCGCGATTGTCGGTCATGGTCAGCCCGATAAGCCGGTCGCTGAAATTCTGCGTGATATCCGTGCCATTGAGCGTGAGCATATACGCAGGCGCAATGCGCGCCCCGGCCTGAATATTCATTTCAGTTATCATCCCGCCAGCCCTCCCAGCCAGTTACCCGCATCCGTGACCAGATTGCTGGCCTGCGTTTTCAGGTCGCCATAAATGGCCGCAAGTGACTTATCGACGCGTTTCAGTGACAGGCTAAATTCAATCTTTCGCGCCGCGCCATCGCTGAAAAATTCAGTGTGCGTGTGGGTCACTTTGTCGATGACATACATCCCGTGGATCATGCCGTTCCCGTCAATCAGCGGCCATGCGCGCCCCTCGTCGGCCATCAGCTCGACGGCCAGCAGAGACAGGCGACCGCCGGTGATTTCAGGGTAAAGCACACCCGACAGCGTGCGCGTGGTTTCGCCCTCCCCGAGAAACTGATACGCCGGGGGCTTGCCGATACGGTCGTTTGACGCCCAGCGGTAATCCTTCGAATACTGCATCGACTGATACGGCAGAGTGCGCCGCTCAAACACAAAAAAGCCCAGCACCATTAACATGCTTCATGTCCTCCTTAATCGTGTCTCATGCTGGAGCGCTGGCGCGCACGGTTTTCGCGGTCGAGTTTATCGACGGCGTCGCGGAGCTGGCGGTCGAGGTCACTCCCCGCCGCAACCCCGCCCTGCAGGGTGATGTTGTACTCGCTTTTGCTCTGGTCGATGTACGAGCGGCCTGCGGGAGCTGTCACCGGCTGATAACTCTGATACCCGCCATAACCCGCGGTTGCCGGGATATACCCGTCATTTGGGGTCTTGTCCGTTTTCGCGGCGTTCTGGTCGAGGTCACTCGATTCTTTTTTGATAACCCCGAGCTTTTCGAGCAACCAGCTCACCTTTCCGCTCAGGCTGTTAAAGATATTAAGCGGAGCCATCAGCGCATCAGTCAGCGCCTGACCAAAGGCCACACCGACATTTTTGCAGCGCTCGAAAATGTCCTGCAGGGACTTCACCGGCTCAAACAGGTCAGTGAACCATTTCCAGACAGCACCGAGCTTTTCCGCGATAGCGTCAAACACCGGCGACAGCGAGGCAAAAGCAGTTTTAATTCCCGCCACCACCTCCGCGAAAAAGGCGCTAATCGGCTCCCAGAATTTATAGATGAGCAGCGCAGCACCCACGACAGCCGCGACCACGGCCACCACCGGCAGACTGATTGCCCCGATGGTCGTGACAATGGCGGTCCCGACAGTCGAGAAAATCACTCCCAGCAAACCGGCAGCGGCGATAATGCCGTTAATCCCGGCGATGACCGGCCACGCGATCAGGCCAATCCCGCCGAGCACACCAACCAGCGCCAGCGCCCCGGCGGTGACGGTGAAAATAGTCTGTGTCAGTTCGGGATTCGCTTTCGCCCAGGCGGCGACCTTGCCGAGCATATCGGTTGCGGAAACCGTCAGGCGACGCAGCGCGGAGTTCTCTTTATCGAATACCTCCATCTGCAAATCTTCATAAGCCGACTGCAGGTTTTTCAGATCCCCGTCGAGGTTGTCGGTCTGGATTTTGGCTATCCGCTCCGTGGTTCCTTTTGAGTCCCCGATTTGCTGGCGCTTATTCGCCAGTGACCCGTCACCGGCAGCGGCGACGAGTTTAACCGCCCCCTTCATCGCCTCCTCGCCAAAGATAACTTTCAGGTATTCGCCCTGCTCCGCCGTCCCGAGCTTGTTTTTCGCAAAGGACTTATGAATATCCTTGAGGATTTTCTCGACCGGCAGCATGTTCCCTTTCGAGTCGCGGGTTTTGACGCCTAACTCTGAGATAGCATCGACCGCTTTACCCATCGGAGCCTGCAGGCGGTTGAAAATGGCACTCGCCCCGGTCCCGGCCATCGAGCCTTTAATCCCGTTATCCGCCAGAATCCCGAGCATCGCCGTCGTGTCTTCAATACTCGCCCCGGCGGCCTCCGCAATCGGTGCGACGTATTTCATCGCCTCGCCCAGCTCGACAAGGCCAGTATTCGACGACGTAAAACCTTTGGTCATCACATCCGCAACGCGCTCAATCTCGGTGGTCGACAGGTTAAACGCCGATTGCATGTTGGTAATGATGTCAGCCGCTTCGGCAATATCAACGTCAGCCGCAAGGCTCAGGTTGACGGTTGACCCGGTCGCGGCCAGCACGTCGTCGGCGTTATAGCCCGAGCGTGCCAGCGTGGTTTGCGTGCGCGCCACGTCACCCGGCGAAAAGGCCGTGGTCGCACCGATATCACGCGCCTGTTTACGAATGGCCGCGAGTTTGTCATCGCTTTTATCAAGCCCGAGGATCGCCTGCGTGCCTGACATCTGTTTATCAAATCCGATGCCCGGCGCGATGAAGCGTGACGCCCCGTAAAGCCCGGCAGTTGATACACCGACGCCGACCATCCCGGCATTGCGCGCCCCGGCGGCAAGCTGTTGCCCGGATTCGTAGCGTTTTTTCACTGCGCTCAGCCTGGCCTGTTGCTGACTGACCCGCGCCAGCGCGTCGCGCTGACGGTTAAGCTGCAGTGTAGTGTCACTGATTCGAGACTTAAGCCCCCTTTCATCATTCGCCAGCGTGCGGGTGTTAATCCCCGCCTGCGCGAGCTCGGTGCGCTGACGCTGCACGGACTGACGCAGGCCGTTGTATTTGAGCTGCAGGTCGGCAGCAGATTTCTTCGCCGCTTCCAGTGCGCGCGCCTGTGCGAGCGTGGGTGTCTCGGTGTTTTTAAACTGGACGGCCAGCGCGGCCGCTTCCTGCTTTGCCTTGTTCAGTGACTGGCCGGTCACGGCGAGCTGCGCGCTGGCTTTCCTGAATCCGTCAATGCGGGATGCCTGCGCATTGAGCTCGCGCAGGGATTTCTGTGAAGTACGGATATCGCCCGACAGGGATTTGCTGGCGGTCTGGATTGCCTTAAGCGGTCGGCTTGCCCGGTCGACCGCGTTCAGCAGCACCTCAAGTCTGACGTTATTGCTCATGATGGTTTCCGCTACGTTGCAGCGCCTTGTCGCGCCATGTCAGGAGCCCGTTCAGGCTCAGGGAATACAGCTCTGATGGCGGCCAGTGGAATATCACCGCGATATCCGCCATCAGGTCATCGACCGACAGGTTTTCAGGGAAGGTTAACGAGCCGAAGCCGGTGACAAAAAACCGACCACCTTACCGGCAAGCGAAATCAGGTCAGACGCATCGAGGCGAATAATTTCGTGCTCGGTCAGCACCGGATACGTCATGCGTGGCAGCACCTTAATCAGCGCATCAACGTCAGAATTTGCCAGCGAGGCCAGAGACACGCCGCGCAGGGTTCCCGCATTCGGTTTGGTTAACGTCACCTGCTCGATTTTCTGCTCACCGCGCATCAGCGGGGTATCGAGGGTAACAACGTTAGGATTTACGGTTTCGGTTACTGCAGTTTCGTTGATATTTTCCATCAGCTTTTTCTCGTCAACATTAAGTGACCGGCCAGCCTCGCTGACCGGTTCAGGGGTTACAGGCCAATCGCCTTGCGGTGCTCCGCCAGACGGTCAACGCCGTCGACTTTCAGCACCATGTTAATGACGTCAATCTCAATGACTTCTTTGCCGTCAATCGTGAGCTGGTAATAGGCGAGCTCGGTCGACATTTTGGTCGTCCCGCTTTCGCCCTGCTTGTTCTCGCCGCCGTCGTACTCTTTGTGACGGCCACGCATCACCACCTCAACGGCAGAAATTACGCCGGTGTCGTCGCGCTGGTAAGAGCCTGCAAAACGCAGCGGCACGCTGTCAGCACCCGGCGAGGCGTACTGCGCCCACAGGTCGATGTCAGGCAGACCGCCGAGCGTCCACTCAAGCGACAGCGCGTCGTCATCGAGGCCGAGGTCGATTGACACCGAGCCCGGCATTCCGCCGCCGCGATACTTCTCAAGCTTGCGGGTCAGCTTTGGCAGGGTGACGGATTCCACGACGCCCATGTAGCTCAGACCGTCGTTGAACATATTCAGATATTTAAGCTTGCGCGGTAGTGACATGCTTGCAGCTCCTTAGCTGTTGACCGAGTCCGACAGGATCGCCAGATAGGTATCCGTGATGCGCTGGCGCAGGGTCAGGTTTTCCAGCGGCGGGACGGGGGTGTAGTCGTAATCGATATACAGATGACCGACTTTGAGGGTTGCGGTGTCATTCGAC
Organism: Lelliottia sp.; assembly: GCF_045627565.1. Lineage (NCBI taxonomy): Bacteria > Pseudomonadati > Pseudomonadota > Gammaproteobacteria > Enterobacterales > Enterobacteriaceae > Lelliottia > Lelliottia sp. The sequence goes on from NZ_JAZQNX010000007.1 coordinate 115,070, forward strand.
TCCGGGTCATACCAGCACGCGCCATCGACGATATAGCCGTTGGTTTTCAGCTCGCGGAATTTGGCATTGATACCGGCGACGATGTCACGAATAAGCGTTGCGGTGATGGGCTTATCCATCGCCCACGCGTGCGCCTCCGCCATCGTGTCAGCCAGCACCTGCGCGGTGCGCGTATAGTTCTCAAACAGGAAAAGCGGGTCATCCGAGCAGGTGCGGTTGCCCCAGAACTTAAAACCGTCGTTGCGAATAAGCGTGGTCACACCGGCCTGATTCAGCAGGTTCGCGTCGGTCGCGGGCTCCTGCAAATCCCATGAGACCGAGGCGCTGACGCCGGTGACGCCATTCACGCCGACGTTAGACAGGGTTTTATGCCAGCCGGTCGTCTGGTCGATTCTGGCTCGCAGACCGAGTGCGCGCGCCGTCGCCCAGGCGGTTGAGGTTTCATTCGCCGTGGTATCCCATGCCAGAAAATCAGGGAAGATGACCATCAGCTCGCGCTGGCTGAAATTCTCGCGATAGTCGATGGCCTCGGAAATGGTTTTGCAGCCCCACGCGCTGATATAGCCAAAGGCGCGCAGGCTCTGACACGTTGACGCGAGCGCGGTCGCCACTTCCAGCGAATCCAACCCCGGCACGCCGAGAATGCGCGGCTTAACGCCGGTGACAGTTTTCGCCGTGAGCAGCGCTTTCAGGCCGGTGTATTTGCCGTTCTCATCGGTCGTGCCGATGATGTTGGAAATCGTTTCGGCTTTAGCTTCCTCCGGGTCTGCATGGGTACTTTCCGCCACGCGCACGGCCACAATGACCGGTTTGCACTGGTCAGCGATGGCCTGCAGGGATGCCGACAGCGTGCCTTTTTTACCTGCTTTGCCGATGGCGCTTTGCACGTTAGTAATGAGCACCGGCTCATTCAGCGGGAAGGTTTTTGCGTCCGCATCGCTGGCCGTGCAGACCATGCCGATGATGGCCGTTGAGACGGTGGAAATGGTTCGCACGCCATCGTTAATCTCGATGACCTGCACGCCGTGATGATAGTCGCTCATCCGTTTAACTCCGTGGTGTAAGGGTGCAACTATTTTCTGTTGTGTCCCCCTTAAACGCACCGGATTGCATTTTGTTGCGCCATAGCACAACCAACAAAAAGCCCTCCGGATGGAGGGCTCTGTTTATTCGGGCATCAGCGGCCAGTCGATATCTGGCGCAGTTGAAATATCCACGGCATTCAGCGCCTGAATATATGTCATCCATGTAATCAGGCTTGCCTTATCTTCATCGCTGATAATGCCGAGTTGCAGCCCGGTCTGCCAGAGACTGATGGTGCTGTGCGCTTCTGACAATAACCCGGCTTTTTTCTGTCTGGCCTGTGATTCATCAGCCTGTCGCAGCGCCTCCAAATCAGTGACCCAGCCCTGACCATTCCAGCGGTCAAAGGGCGTCGACGGCGCAGATACAGTGACACCGTCTGCATACGCACCTGGCGCAGTTATCCCGACAGGCTGACCGGTTTCCGTGCTGTAGACCGTCTCGCCCCGATGGTCCTCAATGTATTCCCACCCGTCAGATGCCTCTGTGCGGCACACTGCAAAACCTTTTTTCTCTGCAGGGGGTGCATCAGTGCAGGAGCTGGCAGGAATACCCACCCCGACGACGAGAAGCTCGACCGTCTCAGAAAGATATTCACCGGTTATCGCATCAAAGTTATAAACGGTAATCTCTCCGCCTTTCGTCGCGATGCCGTTTTTATTCAGCGCTGCTTTCGCCATTATGCTGCCCTCACGATGTGATTAAATGCGATGTTTCGTGAACGGGTTTCGGCTGCGGTTCGCGCCACTCTGGAAGCATCGAAATCAGTGGCCGCATACCTTGTCCCGGCTACGGCTGTCCCGGTCCACACCGGGATTTTGTTGGTATTGGTCACCCCCGCAAAAGCCCCGGTAAGAGCACCAAGCGCGCCAACGTTTGTATTATTATCGGTGGACGAAAATGACCCGGTCAGATTCTGGAGCGCATCCAGTTGCCCGGACAGCAAATCACGCCCGGCATCGACACCCCGGCCATCATCCCAGCCACGAATAAATTCACCGCGTAAATCAGGGAGTTTGCCTGAAGGGTATGCGGCGGCCAGCTTTGGATATTTCGCCCTGTCAAAGGCCGCACCGTTGCATTTTAACCAGCCCTGCGGCGGCGTTGCCTGCGGCCACGGCAGCGGAAAACCGACCGGAAGATAGTTATCAATCTCCGCCGTTTTGAGGTACTGAGGATGCGGATTAACAGCAGCAAGATGCGCGGCCAGCACACTGTCGGCATACACTTTTACCTCTGTAACTTTGCCGTCGACAAACTGACGCGTAGCCAGCACCACCGACGGGTCAATTTTGAGGGTGATCGCAGACGGGGCTGACACAATCAGGATCATGCGAATGGTCTGCGTGCGACCGCTCCCCTCCTGCAGTTGCGGCTTGTAGGTCTCGGGACAGTTCGCCACGGCAATGAGCACACCGTCATCGTCGTAAAGACCAATTTCGCGTATCCAGAAACCGCCCTCATTCTCGGGAATAATTTGCTCCGCGATAATCTGGCTTGAGTTGTTCGGGTCAACGCTCAGCATGTTTAACGGCGCGATGCGCTTTTGGTTAATCAGCTTAGTCTGTGCCGGGTCTGGCGTCGGCAGGACGCCGTTACCGTCCCCGACCGCTAATTGTGTCAGGTTGAGCTTTGTGCCGAGCGCGGTCGCATTCGCCAGTTTTGCCGCGCCCTGATTCGTCAGAATGGCGAAATATTTCGCTGTCATGCGTTCACTCTCAGGTTGTCGATTAAATGGATGGCCGAGGCCGGGAAATATTCACCACCGACGACAATCTCCTCGGGGGTGTAGGGGTAAACGGTCAGCGCGTCACCGTGATAGCACCCCGCGCCGATAAAGAGTTCTCCGGCGGCACTCAGGCTGATAGCGAGCCCGGTCAGGTGGCGGCTTGCCGGTTTCGCATCGTGAATCAGGCGTTCGAGCTCCTGATACATTTCATCCGTGATACCGTTGTCGAGTACGCCGACAACGAGCCGGAATGTGCCGGGCTCCTCATTGAGTTGCCACCACTCCCGCACCTCAATCAGAAAACCGAGCGGCTCCACTACCCGACGCAGGGCGCTAATCGTCCCTTTATGCTGATGGACGAAAAACGAGGAGGCGATGACGCTGCGTTTAGTTGCCTCCGGCCACGCCTCATCCCAGCGGTCGACCGACAGCGCCCACGCCAGATACGGCAGCAGATTCACCGGACAGGTTCGCCAGTTCCACAGGACGCGCAGCGACACCGGCACGCGCTGAATCTCAGCCAGCGCAGCAGCGGCAGCAACCTCAAGCGTCGACGAGCCAGTGGGTAACAGCCTGTCAGTCATCCGAGCCCCCGATAGTTATCCGGTAGCCGGTGCAGTTCGATGCCTGCGACGGGGTAAGCACAATATCGGCCAGCGGGGAACCAAGCCCGACACGCTGCACCCCCTCAACATGCAGCGCGGCATAAATGGCAGACAGGCGGATATCACGCCCGAGGCGGTGCTGCGCGCTGATATAGCTTTTGAGTTTTTGCTCTGCAGCCTGTCGGACAGGCTCCGATTCGGGACCGGGGTAAACGTACAGCGTCGCGCCAATCTCATACGGCACAATCTCAGCCGACCGGACGGTCACGCGGTCGCCTACCGGGCGCACGGTTTCGGCATTAAGCGCCTTTTCAACCGCCGCCAGCAGGTCAGCGCTGGCCGTCCCGTCACCCTCGCGGGACAGCACAGAAATCGTGACACAGGCAGGCGTCGGACTCTCGACCGACACGTCAGCGACCCGCCCGTCGGCGCTGCGGCCATGATATTCATACGCCCCGACCGGACCCGCCACGCTCAGCCCCTCAAACGCCTGCTGCGCACGCAGGCGTAAATCGGCGTCAGATTCCATCACGGCAGACGTTGGCGGGAGTGTGGTGTCGTCCTGCGGGATGACCGTCAGGCGAACGGTATTATTGTTGGCGGCAACCACATCGAGGTCAGCCCCGGCGGCATACGCCAGCATCACTGCGCGCGCCGCTTCATTGACGCGCTGACGCCAGATAACCTCCCGGTAAGCGTTCTCCTGCAGTAGTTTCACAATCGGCTCAGATTCGAGCGTCAGGGTGCGCGCGACCGCCTCCTGCTGGTCTTCTGGATAGAGTGAGACGAGTGTCGCCTTGCGCTCGGTCAGAATGGTTTCATAATCCAGTTCCTCCACCACATCGGGCGCAGCGAGCTGGTTCAGGTCGACAATTGGCATGATGTTTAACTCAGTGGAATGGTGAGTGAAAAAGGCTGGCCGGACGTGGCACGCGTGCCGGTCATATCGACATACAGCGCCCCGTCAGCCTCCCCGCGTTCAAAGGTAATGGTCGACAGGGTGACGCGAGGCTCCCACTTCTGGATAGCGGAGTAACACGCGGCCATAATCTGCAGACGCAGCGCCGGGGTCTGCGGCTGGTCAATCAGCGCCGACAGCAGCGAGCCGTATTCACGGCGCATGACGCGCGAGCCAACCGGCGTGACCAGAATGTCGCGCACGCTTTGCCGGATGTGCTCCACCTCGGAAATCGCGAGCCCGGTGTGGCCGTTCATACCCAGATAACGCACCGTCATTTTGTCCCTACCGTTCTGTCATCGCCGCGCTTCACGCTGCCGTGGTCGTGGTCATCCGCCTGCACGCCATTCGAGGTAAATTTCCCGCCGGTGTGCTCAATGTCGCCATACATTTTCCCGCCCTTCTGCACTTCGAGCGTGGCGGTGATGAGCTTGTTAGTGCAGACCACTTCGGGCGTATCGAGCGTGATGCGGGTCGAGGCTTTAACCAGTACCACCGGCACGGTGGCCGCAATGGACTCCGACGCAGTGACATCGGCGGTCTTAATCCCGGATACGGTGAGCGCCCCGCTGTCAGGCTCGTACTCAATGACCGCCCCGTCTGGAAAGGCGATGTGAAGCGCATCCGGCGAGGCAGACGGCGCAGGATGGTCATCAGAGAAAATAGAGGGCAGCACAAAGGCGGTATCGAGCTCGCCACCGATAGCCAGAATCAGCACCTGCTCGCCAACGGAAGGAGCCCACCACACCCGCGAGCGACCAGCGCGCGAAGTCAGCCAGTTAAGCCAGGTGGTTTGCATCCCGCCGGTCTGGACGCGACAAAGCCCCTCGACGGGGTCGACGTCGGTCACGATACCGGTGCGGATAAGGTTGCGGATCGCGCGAGCGATATCCTGCAGAGAAGTTAGAT